>CADCTO010000381.1 GCA_902805585.1 uncultured Armatimonadota bacterium
ATCGCTCCGCACGCCGCGCCGGGGCGTAGTCCACCAGCTCGATGCGCGCCTCGCGTCGTTCGGCCCGCGACAGGTACGGCGACACCATCTGCGTTTCGACGCTACAGCACAGAACGGAGGCCATGTCCGTCACAGGCATCGCCGGGGCCTCAGCGCACGATCATGACAGAGCAGTGGGCGTGGTGGCTCACGCGCGCCGACACGCTGCCGAGCAGGAATCCCTGGATGCCGCTCAGCCCGCGGCTGCCGAGCACGATCAGGTCGGTTCGATCTTCCTCGGCCGCGCGAAGGATCGTCTCGGCGGGGTGGCCGAGTTCCTGCCGGAAGGCGTAGGCGACACCCGCCGCGCCGCACGCGCGGGCGACCCCGGCTTCGGCGGCGCCGGCCGCTTCCCGCGCCCACTGGTCGATGGTCGCCGGGTCTACGACGGGAATGACCTCTCCGGTGGCGAACGAGACGCCGGTGACGGGGACCATGAAGACGTGCAGGGTGGTCAGGGACGCGTCGAACTTCTTAGCCAGTGCGGCAGCCGCTTCGGCGGCCCGCTCCGCAAACTCCGAACCGTCCGTGGCGAGCAGAATCCTTTTGAACATTGCATTCTCATTATGAAGCGTGCAGTCGGCGCATGCATCCGCGGAACGGCGGATTGTGGCGCCGCACATCCGAGCAGGAGACCGCGGAACGGGGGGTGAACCTTTGCGCGAACTACTTGGGTGAGGACGACATACGTATGCGCGTTTTCCACTACTCGGACGGGCCGTCGCACAAGTTCTGGAGCATCGCCGTCGAGGGGGCAGTCCAGACGGTGTGCTTCGGGCGCATCGGCACGGGCGGGCAGCGGCAGGCCAAAACGTTCGCCACCGAGGCAGAAGCAGGGGCCGCGACGGAGAAGCTGATCCGGGAGAAGATCAAGAAGGGCTATGCCGAGGTCGCGCCCGAAGCGGCCTGCCTGGTCGCGCCGAAGAAGCGGGTCCCAAAGCGGGCGTACCAGCAACTCCTCCTGCCGTTCTGAGTTCAGCTGTGCCACCGGGCTTTCGACCGGTGGCACAGCCCGATACTACCCTTCCCGCGGGACGTCGTACTTGCGCATCAGGTCGCTCAGGGCCTCGCGCAGCAGCAGCGACTCCTTGCGGCCCAGACGCTCGGACAGCGCCTTCAGTTTGCGTACACTGGACGACGCGTAGTAGCAGGACTTCATCACCATCTCCTCGTTCGGCGGCAGCCCCACCGCGTTCCGCCCCCCCTCCTTGGCGGCGAGCAGGGCGGCGTCCGCGGCCTTGAGCAGGTCGTCCGCGTTCTTCGCGTCGCGCGGGTACTGCGCGACGCCGGCCGTGACGGTGCACTGCGCGCCGGGAAGGCTGCCAGGGCTTGCCTGTTGGGCCCGACTGCGGAGTCCCTCCATGCGCAGGAACGCCTGCTCCAGGCTCGCGCCCGGGAACAGAAGGGCGAACTCGTCGCCGGACATGCGGTAGGCCTGGCCGGGCAGCGCTTCCGACAGCAGCGCCGCCAGGTCGCGCAGCAGCCCGTCCCCGGCGTCCGCCCCGTGGTCCGCGTTGAGTGCGGCGAAGTGGTCCACGTCCAGGACCGCCAGCGCGATGTCCTCGTTGACGTGCACGGCGTGGCGCAGCGCTTCCTCCAGGGCCACGCGCCCGGGAAGGCCTGTGAGCGCGTCCTTACGATCTTTCATACCGGCGCCTCCTGTACATGCATTATATACGCGCAATACGTGCGCGTATATAATGTGTATCGGCAGGATACGGGGTCGTCTTCAGGGTAGCACGTCCAAAAAAGCGGCGCGGGCGGGAGTTTGTACCTCCCGCCCGCGCCGCTTGACGCGGTATGGCGCTCCGCGCTCGCAGGCGCTAAGGAAGGTCTTGTTCCGCCAGTCGGTCTCTGAGGCCCTGGTAGTAGGCGACCAGATCCTGCGTCGGGCCCTCGGTCACCCGGCGATGCACTTTCTGGAACGGGGACACCTGGAGGCCGCCCTCGCCGTACGCGAACACGAGCGAGGCGTCGAACCAGTTGGGGGTGAAGCGCCACGTCCCGCCCAGAGTGCGCGCCATCACCTCGCCCAGGTAGCAGCCGTTGTAGAAGACGACGAGGTTGCGCTGCGCTTCCGGGAAGTTCTCGGCCTGGAGCAGGTCGTCGGAGACGCGGAGCAGTTCCTCGACGACGGCGACGGAGGCTTCGGAGTAGTCGAGTTCACGCCCCCCGCCGCGGACCTGGAGCACGAGCGTTTCGGCGTAGTCGGCGACGTTGGTCTCGTCGAGCGTCACGGCGCGCCCTCTTCGCCCAGGTACGCCTTCTTCACCTCCGGGTTGGACTGCAGGTCGCGGGCGGTGCCTTCCAGGGTGATGCGGCCGGTTTCGAGGACGTAGCCGCGGTGCGCGACGGCGAGCGCGAGGTGGGCGTTCTGCTCCACCAGGAGGACGGCGACGCCGCTCTCCCGGTTGATGTTCTCGACGGTGCGGAAGATCTCGCGCTCCAGGTTCGGTGCGAGGCCCAGTGACGGCTCGTCGAGCATCAGGAGTTTGGGGCGCGTGAGCAGGGCGCGGCCGATCGCCAGCATCTGCTGCTCGCCGCCTGACAGGGTTCCGGCGTTCTGCCCGATGCGCTCGCGGAGCCGGGGGAAGAGGGTCAGCACGTGCTCCATGTCCCGGGCGATGCCCGCCTTGTCGTTGCGGGAGAACGCCCCGAGTTCCAGGTTCTCGCGCACGCTCATGTTGGCGAAGATGCGCCGCCCCTCGGGGCTGTGCACCACCCCGCGCCGCACGATGACGCTGGCCGGGGCGCGCGTGATGTCCGCTTCGCCGAAGGCCACACGCCCTGAGCGGGCGCGCACGAGCCCGGAAATCGCGCGCAGGAGCGTGGACTTGCCCGCCCCGTTCGCCCCGATCAGCGTCACGATCTCGCCCGGCGACACGGTCAACGACACGCCGCGCAGGGCGTGGATGGCGTCGTAGTAGACGTGGAGGTCTTCGAGGACGAGCCGATCTGACGAGGGGGCCACCTCAGGCGGCCTCGTCCACCGCTTCGCCCAGGTAGGCCTCGATGACCTTGGGGTCGCGGCGGATCTCGGCGGGCGTGCCCCGCGCGATCGGCAGGCCGTAGTTGAGGACCGTGATCGTTTCGCACACGCCCATGACGACCCGCATGTCGTGCTCGATCAGCAGGATGGTCAGCCCGAACTCGTCGCGCAGGCGGCGGATCAGGCGCATCAGGTCCGACGTCTCCTGCGGGTTCATGCCCGCCGCCGGCTCGTCCAGCAGCAGAAGCTGTGGCTCGGTCGCGAGGGCGCGGGCGATCTCCAAGCGGCGCTGGTCGCCGTAGGGCAGGTTGCGCGCGGTCTCGTTCTTGATGCGTCCGAGGTCCAGCAGGTCCAGCAGCGACTCGGCCTCCTGCGTCACGCGGGCTTCGGCCTCCTCGAACCGGGCCGTGCGCAGCACGGTCCCCCACAGCCCGACCTTTTCGCGCAGGGCCGCCCCCGTTCGGACGTTGTCCAGCACGGTCAGGTCGGGGAACAGGCGGATGTTCTGGAAAGTCCGGCAGATGCCGAGCCGGGCGATCTCGTGGGGCTTGAGCCCGCCGATGGACTGCCCGCGGAACGTGATGGCGCCTTCGGTCGGCGCATAGACGCCGGTCAAAAGGTTAAAAACGGTCGTCTTTCCCGCCCCGTTCGGCCCGATCAGGCCCGCCAGGTCCCCTTCCTCCAGCGCCAGCGACACCCCGCCCACCGCCGTGAGACCGCCGAAGCGTTTGGTGACGTTTTCCAGGGCGAGCAGGGGCATGAACGGCGGAGCCTTTCGGTGGCGCGAAAGAATGACAGGATAGATGGGACGGACGGGATAACGGATTATAGCCAAATGCGGGTTGGGTGTCAAACGGATCGTCTCGACCGTTGATGCCCCGGCGTGAACGCCGGGGCGTTCCCCGGGGTCGCACCCGCGCCGGGGACGCCATCCGCAGGCGCACACCTTCTCCCCGTCTTGCCGCGCCCCTGCCCCTGTGCTATAATTTTGTATCCCTTCGCGTCAGGAGAACCCCTCCCCTTGTTGCGATTCTTCTTCCCCCGCCGTCGCCTCCCTGTCGTATCCCTCGCACTGCTCGCCGCGCTGGTTCTGGTCGCCGGGTGTGGGAACCGGAACCGCGGTGGCGGTGGAGGCACGGCCAACGGGAGCGACGGCAAGGTGCCCGGCGTGCTGCGGTACGCTTTGACCACCGAGCCGACGACGCTGGACCCCGCATTGGTCTCGGATGGGCCGACCATAGACCTGCTGATGCAGGTCTACGAGGGCCTGGTCGGCTGGAACGAGAAAAACGAGGTCGTGCCGCTCGTCGCCAGGGCGATGCCGACGGTCTCCGCCGACGGGCGGACCTACACGTTCGTGCTGCGCGACAACGTGAAGTTCACCAACGGCCGCGCGGTGACCGCCGACGACGTGAAGTATTCGCTCACCCGTTCCCTGGACCCGAAGCTGAACTCGTCGGTCGCCTCGACCTACCTGAACGACATCGTGGGCGCGGACGCCCTCGCGGCGGGCAAGGCGACCGAACTGACCGGCGTCAAGGTTGTGGACCCGAAGACCGTGCAGATCACGCTGGTCGAGCCGCGCGCCTACTTCCTCGGCAAGCTGACCTATGCCACCGGCTACGTCGTGGCCCGCGAGGAGGTGGAGAAGGGGCCGCTGCGTGAGGGCGGCGCCCACTCCTTCGACGCGACCAACTCGGTCGGGACGGGGCCGTTCAAGCTCGCCAGCTACGCACCCCAGAGCCGGGTCCTGCTCGAAGCGAACCCGGACTACTGGAACGGCAAGCCCAGACTGGACCGCATCGAGCGCCCCATCGTCCTGAACGCGCAGACGCGGCGCAACCTGTACCAGTCCGGCAAGCTGGATATTTTGACCGACCTGCCCAAGTCCGACTACCTGCGCGACCGCGACGACCCGCGGATGAGCCCGCAGATCCAGCAGTTCGACCGGGCCGCCGTCTTCTACCTGGGCATGAACCAGACGCAGTATGCGCCGTTCAAGGACAAGCGCGTCCGGCAGGCGTTCAACTACGCCATCGATAAGGACTCCATCATCAAGACGGTCCACGCGGGGGTGACGGCACGCGCGAACGGCGTGGTCCCGACCGGAATCCCCGGCCACGACCCGGAGTTCCAGGGCCTGCCCTATGACCCGGAGCGGGCCAAGCAGCTTTTGGCCGAGGCCGGCTACCCGGAGGGCAAGGGTCTGCCGCCCCTCGCGATCACGTTCCGCCAGCAATACCCGGATTACACGAAGACCTGTGAGGTCATCCAGCAGCAACTGCAGGCCGTGGGCATACAAGCGTCGCTCCAGGAGATGGAGTGGAGCGCGCTGCTCGAGGCCACCAACGACTCGCGCGTCCCCTGCTTCCTGCTGCGCTGGTCGGCGGACTACCTGGACCCCCAGAACTTCCTGTCCGTCCTGCTGCACTCGAAGGGCCCCGAGAACCGCGTCGGCTATTCGAACCCGCAGTACGACGCCCTGCTCGATCAGGCGGACAGGGGCCTGGACCCGGCCAAGCGCATCGCCCAGTACCGCGCGGCGGAGCGCATCGTAGTGGACGACGCGCCCTGGGTGCCGCTCTACTTCCAGCGCGACATCGAGCTGATCAAGCCGCACGTCAAGGACATGCGCGACAGCCTGATGGGCCACCTGCCCCACGTCACCACACGCGTCGAGTGAGGGATGAGGGGCGGGGGATGAGGGATGAGAAGGGCAAATTGGCTCTTCGCCTCATCCCTCATCCCCCGCCCCTCATCCCTGCCCAGGAGGGGTCATGGTCCGAAAAGGTCATCTGGAGCGGCAGATCGAGGCGCTGGGCATGGTGCTCGCCAAACTGCTCGGGCTCAAACAGACGAACGATGTTGCGGGCGCACAGGCCGTCATCCGCGACGCGTGTCGGCAGCTCGCCGGCATGAACCTGGATACCGTCAACTCCCTGAACGACGAAGCCCTGCTCGGGCTGTTCACGGCCGGCGGCGCGCTCGACGCCGGCAAGAGCGTCGTCGTCGCCACGCTGCTCGGGGAGCAGGCCGAACTGCACGAGGCGCAGGGGCGCACGGCCCAGGCCCACGCGGCGGACCGGAAGGCGCTGATGCTGTTCGCCGAAGCCCTGCTCTACGAGGATTCCCTGCGGACGCCGGAGCACCAGGCGCGCATCG
>CADCTO010000382.1 GCA_902805585.1 uncultured Armatimonadota bacterium
GTCCAGCCGCAGCGCGAAACGCGCCTGCGACGTGGGCGTGAGCTTGCCGGTCCGGAGCGTGACCGCGTACTGCTTCCACTCGCCGCTGAGGCGCGGGACGGTCCCCCTGGCGTACACCGTCGCGCCGTCGTTACTCTCGATGGCGACGAGGACCGGGCCGGTGAACCCCGGCGCGGCCTTCGCGTAGAACGAGGCGCGGTAGCGCGTATCGGGTTTCACCGGGATGCCCCAGTAACCGGCGTTAGCCACACCGGCAGGCGCGGCGGGCGAGGCGGCGGCAACGTCGAGGCGCAGGCTGACGGGCAGGTCGGCGTTGAGCGGCTGATCCCGGTCCAGCGTGATCGTCGCGGCGCCGGGATCGCTCCCCGGACCGACCGCCGACCAGTGTACCGGCGTCTGCGCGTTGTCGCGGAAGGCGCGGTTGCGTATCAGCTCCGCATACAGGCCGCCGTCGTAGGCGTGGTTCAGTTCCTCGGTCATCAGGCCGTAGTGCATCGGACTGACTTTGCCGGCGGGCCGCCCGGCCTCGATGGTGAGCGTGGGGGGCTGCTGCGCCGACGCGAGGGCGAGCAGCGATGCCGACAGAACCACCGGGAGCAGAAGCAGAGATAGGACGTTCTTTTTCATGTTGTTGGATTCACCGTCGCTTCGTTAGCGGAACACGCGCTGCAGGAAGTAGTACAGGTTGTTCTTCCAGTGCGTCGCGTCGTGACCGTGGCCGTCCACATTCCAGACGTGCGGGACGTTTTTCTCCTTCAGGTAGCCGTGCACTCCTTGGCTGATGCGGATAAGCCCGTCCTTATTGCCGCAGGAGAGCCAGAGCAGCTTCAGCTTCTCCTTTGCCGCCGCGGGGTCCGGCAGGAGCTGCGCCGGAGGCTTCGTGTTCGGGGCCGAGGAGAAGCCTCCCACCCACGCGAACGTGTCGAGATGCGCCAAACCGAAGTTGAGCGACTGCCCGCCCCCCATCGAGAGGCCGGCGATCGCCCGGCTCTCCCGGTCCGCCTTCACCGAGTAGCGGGACTCGATGGCCGGGATGACATCCTTCAAGAGGTCCTGCTCGAAGGCGGCGAAAGCGGGCGCGCTGGCGAAGACGTTGCCCTCGGGGCGGTCGTTCTTCTGGGCGCGTCCGTTGGGCATCACGAGGATCATGGGTGCGGCTTTGCCGTCCGCGAGCAGGTTGTCGAGGAGCTGGTCGGGCTTGGCGAAGCGCTGCCACTCCGTCTCGTCCCCGCCGATGCCGTGCAGCAGATAGAGGACCGGGTACTTCTTTTTCGGGGAGTAGCCGGGCGGCGTGTACACCTGCATCTTGCGCTGGGTCCCCACGCTCTTGGAGTCGTACTCCACCATCTCCAGCTTTCCGTGCGGGACGCCGGCCCGGTTCACGTCGATGCCGGCCGGCGGCTCCGGATACGCCTGCACGTCGTCCGGATTCAGCACGATGGGCCCGCCGAAGCCGCCGCCGCCCGGCCGCCGTTCCGCGCCGGCATCACCGGGGCCGCTCCTCGCCGCGTTCGTCTGCGACCGGAAGAGCAGGGGGGCGAACTCGTGGAGGCTCCGCCGCCAGGTGAGCCACTCGTGGTCCGTTCCGGGCGACTCGTAGAACACGGTCTTGATTCCCGCCTTGTCGAGCGCGTCGCGGAATCCCCGTACGCCGTCC
>CADCTO010000383.1 GCA_902805585.1 uncultured Armatimonadota bacterium
GTCGATGTTCACCTTGCACACGCCGAGTTTGGCGGCGGGGAGGTACTGGAGGGGATCGACGCCCTTGGCACCCTCCTTGAGCTTGCCGCCGGACGCGTTGATCTTCTCCACCTCGTCCTGGGGGACCGACGACGAGCCGTGCATCACGAGCGGGAAGCCGGGCAGCATCTTCTGGATCGCTTCGACCCGGTCGAAGTGGATGCCCTGACCGCCGGAGAACTTGTAGGCGCCGTGGCTGGTGCCGATGGCGCAGGCGAGGCTGTCGCAGCCCGACCGTTCGACGAACTCCTTGGCCTCGAACGGGTCGGTCAGCATCGCGTTCTTTTCGTCGACGGCGATGTCTTCCTCGACGCCGCCCAGCATGCCCAGTTCCGCCTCGACCGACACGCCGCGCGCGTGCGCCGCGTCCACGACCCGCTTCGTGATGGCGATGTTCTCGTCGAACGGGTCGTGCGAGGCGTCGATCATGACGGACGAATAGAAGCCGGACTCGATGCACTCGTAGCAGGTCTTCTCGTCGCCGTGGTCGAGGTGGACGGCGAAGATCGCTTCGGGGAAGATGTCTTCGGCGGCGCGGATCATCGCCTCCAGCATCCGCTTGTCCGTGTAGCCGCGGGCGCCCTTAGAGAGCTGGATGATGAACGGCGCGCGGCTGTCGATGCAGCCGCGGAACAGGCCCATGATCTGTTCGAGGTTGTTGATGTTGTAGGCGCCGAGCGCGTACTTGCCGTACGCGTGGGCGAAAAGCTGCTTGGTGGTGACGATCATTGGACGTCGGCTCCTTGTCGCGATCGGTTCAGCGAAGGCGACGCCACGTTGCGTCCCCGCACAAACTCCGGTTTGGCTCAGTGTAGCAAAACGCGCCGGAGCTTGTCAAGTTCCGGACGGGGCAGGAGCGCCACTGCAAGCCGCGGCACACCATGGCCGCAGGGGGGTGTGCTAAAATCAAGGGAAGACGTCACGGGAGGCGCGGAATGGTTCAGGTAACGCTCGAAGAAGCGGGGGCGAAACTCTCGCAGCTTATCGACGAGGCCGGCAAGGGCGAAGAGATCGTGATCACGCGCGACAACATCGCCGTAGCCAAGCTGGTGTCAGTGCCGGCTGAAAAGCCACGCCCGCAGTTCGGCAGCGCGAAGGGCCTGATCCACATGGCCGAGGACTTCGACGCGCCGCTCGACGACTTCAAGGACTATATGTGACCGGGATGCGTTTGCTCCTCGACACGCATGTATTCCTGTGGTTCATCGAAGGCAGCCCGCTGCTCAGCGCCGAGGCGCGCCGTCTCATCGAGGACATAAACCACGACAAGCTCCTCAGCATTGCCAGCGCCTGGGAGATGAGCATCAAAGCAGGTACCGGCAAGCTGACGTTCGACCAGCCGCTCGGGACACTGATCCCGGAGCAGTTAGACCGGAACGGTTTTCTGCTGCTCCCCATTGAGTTACGGCATCTGGCCCCCGTTGCCACTCTGCCCTTTCATCACCGCGACCCGTTCGACCGGCTGCTGATCGCGCAGAGCCTCGTGGACGACCTGCCGCTCGTTTCCGCGGACGGCGTCTTTGACGCGTATGGGGTGACACGACTTTGGTGAGAGAAAGGCGGCCATTCCGGTCGGCGGCCATACCGCGCGGTACAATCTTGCTATGCAGGGAGACGCTTTAGAGACGCTGCGTGCGACGCTGCGTGGCACCGAGTACGCGGGGCGGCTATGGATCGTCGGCGGCTACGTGCGCGACAAGCTGCTGGGCCGCCTGACGGACGCGGCGGTGGACGACATCGATCTCGTGCTCGAAGGGGACGCGCTGGCGGTCGCGCGGCTGCTGCACGCTCGGGGCGTCACGGACCACCATCCCGTCGAGTACGGCCAGTTCGGCACGACCAGTGTGGCGGTCGGCGGCGCGAAGGTCGAGGTGGTGACGGCGCGCGCGGAGACCTACCGCCGGGGCTCGCGCAAGCCCATCGTCACGCCGGGCACGCTGGAGACCGACGCCCGGCGGCGCGACTTCACAGTCAACACCCTGCTGGAAAACCTGCACACCGGCGAGGTGCGCGACCCGACCGGTCAGGGGCGAGCCGACCTCGCCGCGCGCCTTCTCCGCGCCCCCGCCGACCCGGCGCTCATCTTCACGGACGACCCCCTGCGGATGCTGCGGGCCTGCCGATTCGCGGCCAAGCTCGGCTTCGAGGTGGAGCCCCAGACCCATGCGGCGCTGTCCGCCTGCGCGCACCTCTGCAACCCGGAGCACGGCGTCTCCTACGAGCGCGTCCGTGATGAGCTGGTAAAGACGCTACTGACCGCCGACGCCGCCCGCGGCCTGGAGATGATGCGCGCGACCGGCCTGCTCGCGCAGTTCGCGCCGGAGCTTGCCGGCATGCACGGCGTGACGCAGAACCGCTTCCACCGCTACGACGTGTGGGAGCACACCCTCGTCGCGCTCCGCAACCTGCCGCCGGAGGCCCCGCTCCCCGTGCGGCTGGGCACGCTGTTCCACGACATCGGCAAGCCCCCGACGCGCACGCTCGACCCCCAGACGGGCGACGGCCACTTCTACGGGCACCAGGACGTGGGCGCGCAGATGACGCGGACCGTGATGAACCGTTTGCGCTTCTCGTCGGACGAGATCAACGACGTGGTGAACCTGGTCGCGCTCCACATGCGCTACGGCGACTACCAGCCGGGCGTGTGGACGGACGCGTCGGTGCGGCGCCTGATCCGGGCGGTAGGCCCGTACCGGCACGACCTGTTCACCCTCGCCCGCGCGGACATCGCCGCGGTCGATCCCGACAGCCCGCCCAAGGCGGATCTCGCGGGCCTGCAGGAGCGGATGGAGCGGTTGGAGGCGGAGGCGCACATCACGCAGGTTGTCTCGCCGCTCGACGGCCTGGCGATCATGGCGTTCCTGGACATCCCGGGGGGGCCGGCGGTCGGCAAGATCAAGGACGCCCTGACGGACGCGGTGGTCGCGGGGGAACTCGCGCCCGACGACCTGGAGGGGGCGAAACGGATGGCGAAAACGCTGTGGGAGGAGACGGCGCGGGACGGGGACTGATCGTACGACCGCGCCTAACGGCCCTCTGCCGCGTCGAGCACCCGGCGCAGCGGGATGCGTGAACCGCCGCCCCACACCTCGCAGTGCAGCGCCGCGGCCGCCGCAGCGAACCGCACGGTCTGCCGGAGCGGCCAGTCGCGGATCAAGCCGTAGCACAGACCGGCCCGGAAGGTGTCGCCCGCCCCGGTGGTGTCCACGGCCCGGACCGGGACGGCGGGGACGTGGAACACACCCTCGGCACGGTCCGCCACCACCGCCCCGTCGGCGCCCCGTGTCACGATCACCGTCGGCGCGCCCGCGTCGAGAAGGTTTCGCGCGGCGCGCTCCGCATCACCGTCGTAGCCGCGCCCGCGGGCAAGGACGTCGCGGGAAGTGACGAGGAGGCGGCAGGCGCGCACGACTTCGGGACGGTGGGCGAAATCCATCGCCACGACCGGACAACCTGCGTCGGCCGCCGCGATACAGGCTGAGACGGCAGGCTCGCCGAGGTTCGGGTCGCACGCGAAGACGGGGCGCGCAGCGAAAAGCCCCGGGGGGAGCGGCGGGGGCGCGACGGCGTGGGCGAATCCCCGGCCCGACATGACACGCTCGCCGTCGGGAAAGACGCGGATCGTGCAGACCGGCGTTTGTGCGCCCGGCACGTCGGGGATGAGGGTCCGGGGAAGGCCCAGGCGCGGATCGTCCAGCAGCGTTCGCAGGCGGTCGCCTTCCGCGTCTGCGCCGAGCGCGGTGCCGGTGAGCGCCACGCGAACCCCCCACCCCGCCAGGCACGTCGCCGTGTTGAACGCCTCGCCGCCCGGCAGCGCCCGCGGCCCGCCCGGGAGCGGGTCGCCGCCCGCGTCCAGCGCAACGAAAAGGTCGAGGCAGACCGTCCCGTAGACGACCACCTCGACCGCCCCGTCCGCCGGGGGCAGGATCAGAACTCCAGCTTGCCGAAGCGGCTTTCGGTCGGGTCGAGCCGTTTGCGCAGCGCTTCGTGCGCGACGTTGACGCGCTCCAGGATGCGCTGCGCGTCCTTCTGCTCCTGCGAGCCGTCCGGGAAGCGCCGGGGGTCACAGCGGCGCGACAGCTTCTCGTACGCGGACTGGACGGCGCTCCAGTCCGCGCCCGGGGTGATGCCCAGGACGACATAGTCCGCCAGGTTCGGGTCCGTCTTGGCGGCTGCGCTCTCGCCGCCCTTCTTTTCGGCCATCTCCTCGCGGGCCGCGCTTTCCCTTCCGGCGGCACGTATGCGGGCCTCCGCGCGCTGCATCATGCCGTCCGGACTGGTGTCGTTCCGGTCGAACGTCGTCCGCGGCGACGCCTGCCCGGCCGCGCCCTTGTCTGCCGCGCTCAGCGGCGTGTCGGCGGCCGACTTCAGCTCTTCGTCCGCCAGTTCGGCGTCCAGCGCCTCGATGCGCTCGCGCGTCTGGTTCAGGTACGCCTTGGCGATGCGGTAGATACGTGTAGGGATGTTGCTCACGCGAAAGGGTTCTCCCGAACAGGTCCGTTCGTTTCGTGCCGCACTTCGTCTCAACCGCCGCGAAGGGTAAGCGCCTCACGGACCGACGCATCCAGCACGTCGATCTGGGAGGTCAGCGCCCGGAGGTCGTCGTCCATGGCGGTTCCCAGCTCCTCGTGCCACTCGGCTTTATCCGCCAGCTTGAAGTGCAGGATCCGCGCCTTCAGCGCGGCGAAGGCGCATTCCAGGCTTTCGAGCTGACCGTCGATCCGCGCGACCACGCCCTGTATGCCGTCATACGCGCGGATCTCGGTGTCCTTGAAGCGGAGCGACTGCTCGATCTGCCCCCGGAGCACCTCGTCCTGGGCCTGCCGCAGCCGCAGCCGCAGGGACGCCTGCTGCCCGTACAGGTCCGGGCGGTTCACGCCCGCGAGATACGCCGTGAGTTTGCCCCGGTGCCGGGTCAGATCAAACGCGCGCTCCACCAGCTCGGACATGCGCGCGACCGCCTCGCCCATCGCGCCGCGGGCGTACCGCGGCACGTCGCCCGCGACGGACTGGCTGTGCGCGGTCTCGTAATCCGACACGATCCGGTTCAGCCGCTGCACGGTCGCCGCGTCGACGTGGTCATCCCGCGCGACCTGTTGGAGCAGCCGCCGCGCCTCACCCTGCCGGAAGGTCCGGCGCGCTTCGCGCAGGAAATCCGGGCTTTGCGCCATCACGGCGATCGCGGCGGTCTGCACCACCAGCGCGCTGGCCGCGGCACAGACCGCGCTGGCCGCCGTACTCAACCCGCTCTGATCGAGCGCGAGCCAGAGCAGGCCCGAGCCGATCCAGACGGCCCGCGACAGCGGCGTCGCCAGCGCCCGGCCCAGGGCGACGCGCAGGTACCGCACCCCCGGCTCGTTTCCGCTTTCCATAGTGTTCTTACGCCACCCGGGTGGTGTGGACGTTCCCGTCGGTCGCGAAATGCGTCAGTCCGCCCGGCGTCAGGGGTTCCCAGCCGGGCGCATCGTCCGTCGGCTCCGCCGAAACGATCCAGGCCGCCCCTTCGCCCGGCAGCCCGGGCCGCGCCAGCAGCGTGTAGTATGCCGGGTCGCCGCTGAACTGGCGGAGTGCGAACAGCCCGGCGCGGTGGGCGATCAGGAGGTTCAGGGACGTGTAGGCGTCGGAAGGTCGCCCGGGCGCGGCCTGATCGATGCGGCGCACCAGCGCCTCGCACGCGGCCACGAGCGCGGCGCCGGTGTCTGCGCTCCCTCCGGCGACGTGCTGGCCGAGCCAGGCCGCCAGCACGACCGTGTCGGAATCCGATCTGGCCTCGTCCCGATCGGGTCCCAGATCTTCGCGCAGGGTCTGGAGGAGCGGGGCGCGCAGGGTGCCGTTGTGGGCCACGAGCAGCGTGTCGCGAGGCGTGCCGCGCGCGGCGCCCGCACGGCGGTAGTCGACCCGGATGGGGTGCGCGTTCTCGCTGGTGACGACGCCCCGCGTCGCCTTGCGCAGGTGGCCGATCAGGACCCGGGCCGGGCCGCTGAGGCTGCCGCGGCGGCCCGCCGTTTCCGTCGCGAACACGTAAAACGCGGAATCGACGGGCGAACCGGTCTGCCGGAGGAGCGAGACCTGCCCGTCGTCGTCGAACCAGCCGACGCCCCAGGAATCCGCGTGGCCCGGGGCGCAGCCCTCGGGGA
>CADCTO010000384.1 GCA_902805585.1 uncultured Armatimonadota bacterium
CGCAACAATAAGTCACGAGTGTCAACAAACGGCAACAAAGGAAGAGAAACGCGCCTGACAGGACTCGAACCTGTGGCCTTCTGCTCCGGAGGCAGACGCTCTATCCGCTGAGCTACAGGCGCACGAACACATGGAGTATACCAACATTCTTGTGGTGGGTCAAGTCGCCGCCGTGACGCCTGCCCATGCGCCGGGCAGGAGTTCGGTCGCCGGCCGTGCAAAGGTGAGGCTATGGATGCGATCATCGAGACGCGGCGCCTGCGCAAAGTCTACGGCCGGCGCAACGCGCCTGCGGTGGACGCGCTGGACCTGGCGGTGCCCCGGGGGCAGGTCTTCGGCTTCCTGGGTCCGAACGGGGCGGGCAAGACGACGACCATCGGGATGCTGCTCGGCAACGTGTTCCCCACCAGCGGGACGGGGACGATGCTGGGCCGACCGCTCGGCGACCGGGAGGCGCGGCGCAAGGTGGGCTACCTGCCCGAGAAGTTTCAGTTCCACGAGTTCCTGACCGCCACGGAGTTCCTGCACGTCCACGGCCGGCTGTACGGGATGGACGCCGCCGCACGCAAGCGGCGCGTCCCCGAGACGCTGGAGCTGGTCGGGCTGGCGAACCGGGCGGGCAGCCGGGTGCGGGAGTTCTCCAAGGGGATGCAGCAGCGCATCGGGCTGGCGCAGGCGATCCTGCACGAGCCGGCCCTGGTGATCCTGGACGAGCCCACGTCGGCGCTCGACCCGCTGGGGCGGCGGGCGGTGCGCGACCTGATCCTGCACCTGAAGGAGCGCGGCACGACCGTGCTGCTGAACTCGCACCTGCTTTCCGAGGTCGAGCGCACGTGCGATCAGGTGGCGATCATCAAGGGGGGGCGCGTCGTCCGTCAGGGGACCGTAGACCAGATCACCGTCCCGTCTTCGTCCGTCGTGGTCGAGCTGGAGGCGCTGACGCCGGCCTTGTCCGAGACCCTGGCCCGCTTCGGCAGCGTCCAGACCGACACGACCCGCGCCACCGTCACCCTGCCCGACGACACGCGCATCCCCGACATGGTGAGCGCGCTGGTCGCCGCCGGGGGCCGCCTTCAGGCCGTGGTGCCGGTGCGCGAAAGCCTGGAAGAGGCGTTCGTGCGGGTGATCGAGGAAGATCAGGCGCCAGCCGGAGATTCCGGCTGATAGCCCCGGCGATAAATCCCGTCGAATGAATTCGAGGCTGTAAAGGCACAAAGCCTGCCTTCGCAGGCTCCCGATTCCCCAGTCCGCGAAGGCGGACTTCGTACATTTACAGCCGCGGTTTCAACCGCCGGGCTTTTATTCGGCCTTTACGCTTCCGAGGGCTCGGCGACGCCGGGGCGGGCGGAGCGGATGCTGACCGCGTTGGCGCGCAGTTTCCAGACCATGCCCATCGCCTCGACCACGATCTTCTTGCTCATCTTCGACTGGCCGTCGACCCGGTCGGCGAAGACGATGGGCACTTCCGTCACCGAGTGCCCGCGCAGGATGGCGCGGTAGGTCATCTCGATCTGGAAGGAGTAGCCGTTCGACCGGACCGAGGGCAGGTTGATGTCCTGGAGCACGTGCCGCCGCCAGCACTTGAACCCGCCCGTCAGGTCCCGGGTCGGCAGGCCCAGGATGGTGCGGGCGTAGAGGCTGCCGCCCCGGCTCAGGATGCGGCGCGCGAGCCCCCAGTTGACCGTGCCGCCGCCGGGCACGTAGCGCGACCCCAGCACCAGGTCGTGCGTCTGCGAGGCGGCCAGGATCACCGGCAGGTGGTCCGGGTCGTGCGACAGGTCGGCGTCCATCTGCACGAGCCGCCCGTAGCCGCGCTCGAGCCCCCAGGTGAAGCCGGCGACGTAGGCCCGGCCCAGCCCGTCCTTGGCCGTCCGGTGCAGCACGTGCACCCCGGGGTCCCCGGCGGCCAGCGTGTCGGCCAGCGCGCCCGTCCCGTCGGGCGAGTTGTCGTCCACGATCAGCAGGTCCGCTTCCGGCGCTACCTGCCGCAGGCGCGGCACCAGCATCCCCAGGTTGTCAAGCTCGTTATAGGTCGGGACGACGATCAGGACGGACATCCATTCCTCCGGCAGCATTCACAGTTTCGATGCAATGACCAAACCCTCCGCCTTGCTGGAGCGCACGGCGGCGCCGCCGCCGTGCGCCCGCGGCGGCAGCGTCACGCAGCGCATGCCGTCGCCGACCTGCTCCATCCGGACCCCGTCCCCCAAACGCAGCCGCGGCCCGTCCCCGAGGATCACCAGATAGCGCGCGCGCGCGGGCAGTGAAAGACCTCCGGAGGCCGTCCGGGCGACGGGGCGGGCGCGATAGCGCTGCCAGAGCGTGACGCCCTGATTCCGCGACGGGCGATCGTCCCACGCCTTGGACCAGACGACCGGATACTCGGGCAGGTAGTAGCTGGTGTGGCGGAAGTTCCTGGAGACCACGACCGTTTCGTCGGCAGGGAACCGGCGCCGCAGCGTGCGGTGCGCGTTTTCCAGGCCGTTGTCCAGGTTGCGCAGTGTCGCGCTGTTGAGCACCTTGAAACCGTCGCCGGGCAGCAGATGCTCCGGGGCCGCCATGAAGAAGAGCGCGGAGGCCGCCGCCGCCACCGCCGCGGCCGTGACGCCCCGCGTTCCCGCAGCGCTCAACAGGCCGGCGATGGCGAGCAGCAGGGGCGGCAGGAACGTGAAGATCAGCCCGTGCTGCCCCATGTGGATGAGGCTGTAGAACGCGAGCGACGGCGCGGCCCAGAGCAGCAGGAACAGGCCCCGCTCCCCGCCGAGCCGCTCGCCCGGCGCCCGGCGCCACTGCCCGAACGTGAGCAAGAGGACGGGCAGCGCGAAGGCGACGGCGTACAGCGTGTAGCGCAGGAGCTTGTCCACGTTGTAGAGCACGCCGGTCAGGCCCGCCCCGTGCAGGAGCGAGGTCGTCGAGAAGAAGTGCTGCGTATACGCGGCCACGGTGGAGCGGTACGCGTTCAGCCCGCCCGAAAGCGCGATCATCGGCCAGAGCCACGCCACGCAAACGGCCCCGGTCAGCGCGAGCGCGGGCACGATGCGCCGCACCCCTTCGCGCCGCACGCAGAACAGCCACAGCGGCATCAGGAACACGAGGTCCTGCTGGCGCACGCCCGCCGCGACCCCGAGCAGCAGCGCGGACGGGAACAGCAGGCGCCCTTCGCCGTGCAGGATGCGCCACCCGAGCAGCGCGATGACCGTCATCAGCACGGCGTCCAGCACGTGCGGCAGGGCGACGCTGCCGTAGAACCAGAGCAGGGGGTTCGTCGCGGCGAGCAGGCCGACGATCAGGCCCGCCCGCGATTCCGGGCCGAAGAAGCGCTCCGCGAGCCGCCACAGTGCGACCACGAGCAGCCCCGAACAGACCGCGCTGATCAGTTGCATCGCCAGGTTGGCGTCGCCGACGACGCCCTGGACGAGCCGTGCCAGCGCGACGTAGAGGATGTAGCCGGGGGGGTGCGGCTGGGCGAGCCGCACGTCGTAGTGCATCAGGCTGAAGGCGAAGTTGACGCTGTCCCAGTGGTACAGGTAGTGCGAGCGGAACAGCATCCGGGAGGCGAAGACGAGCAGCGCCACGCCCCAGACCAGCGCGGCGGACGCGGCGGTCCCGGCGCGCTTATCGGCGCCCGAGGAGATATCCCTATGCGGCGATACGGCTACCATTCGACTCCCAACCGGTTGTTCGTGCGCTCAGGGCGCAATGGATTGAGGTCAGGATCGACGCAGAGCCAACCTCGATGTGTCTGACATCGGACATAGGGGGAAGGTACAGCAAGATTGATACCAGCGGGGACAGTACGGCCAATATTTCGAGGCGAACACGACGCCGGCCGCGGCGCCCACACCATAGACGCAGTAGCCAGTATACCCCCGGTACCCGGAAACGTAACGGTGAAGGCTTGGGGAGCGGCCCTCACCCCCTTCCCCTCTCCCCTGGTTCCGGCTGCCGCCGGGGGGAGAGGGGTGCCTGGGGCACGGCCCGACTGCGGCTTCGCACGAAGGTGACACCTCTGGACTTCCCACCCGTGAACCGGCTGTCGATGGGGTGTCAGGCACCCCTCTCCCCCGCGGAGCGGGAGCAGGGGAGAGGGGAAGGGGGTGAGGGCCCGCCGGGGAGAGGGGACGGGGTGAGGGCTAGTAGATCGCCCAGAGGCCCGGCGTGGCGACTTCGACGCAGTGGCCGTCCGGGTCGCGGAAGTACAGGCTGTGGCCGCCGCGTGGGGCTTGCACCTTGCTCTCAATGGCGACGCCCTTTTCGGCGAGAAACAGCTCCCACGGTTCCAGATCCTCGGCGGCGATGCCGAAGGCCAGGTGCAGGTTGCCGTTGCCGTCGTGGGGCGGGATGTCGCCGCCGGGCGTCTCGGTGGGCCGCGTGGAACCGCCCTTCCGGAACAGAAGCAGGACGTTGCGCCCCGCCACGCTCAGCGCGGCCATGCGGTCGTCGCGGAGCAATTCCTCGAACCCGAACAGGTCCCGGTAAAAGGTAACGGAACGGTCCAGGTCCTCGACATAGAGCGCCGTTTCCAGGACCCCGCCGACAGTTGGCATGATTCGACCCCCGGTGGTGATGATGGCGCGGCGTGTTCCGCCCGTGAACCACGACGCGTTCTGCTCCGTGTTACCCGTTCCGGCGTGCCGGAACGTGCCGTCTGAAGAAAAACATGGCTCCAAAAAGGAAGCCGGCACCCGGGTCCAGAAATAGGGATTCACACGCGGTGAGGAGCATTGCCGATGTCTGTCCGTTCCCACATCGCCTGGTTGTTGCTGCCGGCGCTCTCGCTCGGCCCTGTCGCCGCGGCCCCGCCGGCGGCGCCGCCGCCGTCCGTACGCCCCGCCCGGGGTGAAGTCGAGATACAGGGGACAGTCCAGTCCGTGGCCGCGGCCGAGGAACGGCTGGTCGTCCTGGTGTCCCGCGTCATACCTGCCGGCAAGGCGCCGGTCGTGCTGGAGCCGCCCCGCGCCAAGACAGTTCGGCTCGCCCCGAAGACGGCCGCGATTTTGCTGCACGCGCCCGGGGCCGGCCAGAACGGCAAGCGCATCACCACGCTCCGGGAGATACGCACGGGAAGCACGGTGACCATCGTGGGCAAGGACGGCGGGCCGGGAAAGACGCTCGCCGCCCGGACCGTCGTGGTCATTGCCGAGGCCACCGCGCCACAGCCGGCGCCTCGTGGGAACGGCGCCGTGGTGGTCGAGGAGCCGCCGTCGACGGCGCCCGCCCCGCCGCCGGCGGAGGAACTGCTCAAGCCCGTGACCGAGCCCGACGCCTTCCAGCTCAATAACTTCGAGGAGGCGACCGGCACGATGGAGCAGGAGGGCGGCGCGCTCAAAATCACCACCAAGACCGTCGACGGGGTGGACTGGCACCTCAGTGTCGTGCAGAACCGCGTCGAACTGGAAGAAGGGCAGACCTATACGCTCCGCTTCCGCGCCAGATCCGACACGCCGCGCAGTCTGCTGGTCCGCGCCCAGATCAACGGCGACGACTCCCACTCGGTCGGCCTGCACGAGCCGTTCCGTCTGGAACCGGACGCGGGCTGGCGCCGGTTCGAGTACACCTTCCGCGCGGAGAAGGTGAAACCGGACCACGGCAACATCTGCCCGGTCATCAACGTCGGCGAGGCCGTGGGCACGGTCTGGCTGGCGGACGTGTCGCTGAAGCGCGCCGCCGCCGAACTGGCGGGCAGTCTCGTGAAGCCGGTCACCAACCCCGGAACCTGGAACCTGCTCCAGCTAGGCGCCGCCAAAGCCGCCATGGAGGTCGACGCCGGCGCGCTGCGGGTGGCGGTCTCGGCCGTCGATCCGAAACCCGAATACTGGCACGTCCAGATCGTCCAATGGGGTGTCAAGGTCGAAGACGGGCAGAGTTACGTGCTCCGGTTCCGCGCTAGAGCCGGCGCCGCCCGCGACCTGTGGGTCAGCAGCGGGTTCACGGGCCCGCCTTACGTGTCGGCGGGCCTGAACGAGCGCATCCCGCTGACGAGTGACTGGAAAACGTTTCGGGTGACGTTCCGGGTCAAGCGACCCGCGGGCCGCGCCGATCCGGTCCTGCCGACGTTCAACGTGGGCAACCGGCTGGGCACCGTCTGGATCGCCGACGTCACCCTGAAGCCGGCGGAAGTTACACCAACGACACCGAAAGAAACCACGGCGGCGGCAACGCCCGC
>CADCTO010000385.1 GCA_902805585.1 uncultured Armatimonadota bacterium
GCAGGACAAGCCTATGGACAGGCTTGTCTGTTGGGCGCTGCGCGCCGACCGTCCTGGCGGACGGAGCTGCCACGCATCCCGCGGGCACGTGCGCAGCACGCCCGGCGGCGGAGCCGCCCACCAGACAAGCCTGTCCATAGGCTTGTCCTGCTTGTCTTGCCCGCGCGCGTGCTCGCGCGCGTTCATAGGCTTGCGCTTCTCATACACCGTTGACCAGTTCTACCCCGCGAGCGACCAGATCCTTCGCCCGCTCCTGCGTCGGGGCTTCGGCGTAGACGCGCACGACGGGCTCGGTCCCGGAGGGGCGGAGGAGCAGCCAGGAGCCGTCCTCGAAGTCCAGCCGGGTGCCGTCCTTGCGGACGATGCCGGCGAGCGGCGCGCCCGCGAACTCGTTCTGTTTGAACGACTGGAGGGCCGAAATGATCGAGTGCATCTTCTCCTGCGGCGGGTGCAGGTCCGAGCGGGTGTACTGGTGCTCGCCGACCTCGTCGAAGATGTCCTGGATCAGGTCCTCGAAGCGCTTGCCCTTGGCGGCCATCGCCTCCAGGATCAGCATGCCCATCAGCACGCCGTCGCGCTCCGGCAGGTGGTTCTTGACCCCGACGCCGCCCGACTCCTCGCCGCCGATCAGGATGTCGTCGGTCAGCATCTTCTCGCAGATGTACTTGAAGCCGATAGGCGTCTCGGTCAGCGGCAGGCCGTATTTGGCGCACAGCTTGTCGAGCATGCGCGTGGTCGAGACCGTGCGGACGACGCCGCCGGTCCAGCCGCGCTCCTCGACCAGGTGCTTGAGCAGGACCGAGAAGATGCGGTGGCAGTCCACGAAGTTGCCCTTCGAGTCGCAGGCGCCCACGCGGTCGGCGTCGCCGTCCAGGCAGATGCCCACGTCGGCGCCGCGCTCGCGCACGGCGTCGAACAGCGCCTGCATGTTCTCGGCGATGGGCTCCGGGCTGATGCCGCCGAAGACCGGGTTGCGCTCGCCGCGGATCTCGGTCGCGTCGATGCCCGCCTTCCGGAGCAGGCCGGTCAGGTAGCCCGCGCCCGAGCCGTACATCGGGTCCACGACGACCTTGAACCCCGATTCGGCGACGCGGTTCAGGTCGACGAAGCGCGCACAGTGGGCCAGGTACGGCCCGGCCAGGTCCGTCGGCTCGGGCGCGGTCTTCGCCGCCCGGGGCGCCGCCCCGCTCATCAGGAGCTGGCGCAGGTTGTTCTCGACCTGGGCGACCATCTCGGGCGTCGCCGAGCCGCCGTAGTGCGCCTTGATCTTGAGCCCGTTGAAGCGCGGCGGGTTGTGTGAGGCGGTGATCATGATGCCCGCGGCGGCCTTGTAGTAGCGCGTGGCGAACGAGACGGCCGGCGACGAGCACTCGCGGTCGGACAGGAAGACCGGCAAACCGTTGCCCGCCGCAAC
Source organism: uncultured Armatimonadota bacterium (assembly GCA_902805585.1). Lineage (GTDB taxonomy): Bacteria > Armatimonadota > Armatimonadia > Armatimonadales > Armatimonadaceae > CADCTO01. The sequence continues at coordinate 1,415 of CADCTO010000385.1, forward strand.
CTGCGCGACGGCCTGCGCGAAGACTTCGGACTGCGACCGGCGGTCGTACCCGACTACGAGCCCGCTCCCGGGCACGCTGCCACTCTTGACCCAGTCGCACACGGCCTGCGTGACCAGGCGCACGTTGTCGACCGTGAAATCGTCGGCGATGATGCCGCGCCAGCCGTCGGTCCCGAACTTGATCGCCGCGCGCTGGATGTCGCCGCGCGTCGGCAGGTGGGCCACGACCGACGCGATGATCCCGTCCGCCCCAACGACCGAACCGGGCTGGACCCGGGCGCCCGCCCGGACCACGCAGTTGTCGCCCAGGATGCAGCCGCGCACGACCGCCCCGCGCTCTACCACGGTCCCGCGCCAGATGATGCTGTCCTCGACGACCGCGCCGTCGTCGATGCGGCAGCGCGACCCGATCGCCGAGACGCCCGAAATCTTGACGTCCTTGCCGATCTCGCTGTGGTGGTTGATGAAGACGCGCCCGCGCAACTCCGCCGTCGGGTGGACCGTGGTCGCCTCGCCGACCCACACGCCCTCGACGATCTGGTCGCCGGCGATCTCGGCCTCGACGCGCCGCTCCAGAATGTCGGCCTGGGCGCGCTGGTAGTCGGGCAGGGTGGAGATGGGGAGCCAGTAGCGGTTTTCGGCGACGCAGCCGTACATCGGCACGTTCTCGGCCAGCAAAGCGGGGAACAACTGGCGCTCGAAGGAGAACTCGTCGTGCGGCGGGATGCGCCGCAGCAGGTCGCGCCGCAGCACGTAGACGCCCGCGTTCACGGTGTCCGAGGCCGCCTCTTCCGCGGCGGGTTTTTCCGCGAACGACGTGATGCGCCCTTCGGCGTCGGTGACCACCACGCCGTAGCGCGACGGGTCGGACACGGTCGCCAGCAGCATCGTCACCGCCGCCTCTGTTTGGCGGTGGAACTCCAGCAGCGCCGTCAGGTCGGCGTCCGTCAGCACGTGGCCGTTCAGGACCAGGACCGCGTCGCCCACCAGCCGGTCCGAGACGGCCCGCACGGCCCCGGCCGTGCCCAGCGGCGCCTGCTCGCGGTGGTAGCGCAGGGTCATCCCCAGCTCTTTGCCGTCGCGGAAGCGCCCCTCGAACGCTTCGGGCATGACCTGGGTGCAGAGCACGGCCTCGCGGATGCCGTGGCGGCGGAGGAGTTCCATCTGGTACTGCACCAGGGGCTTGCCGGCCAGCGGCAGCATGGCGCGGGGCTGGCGCGCCGTCAGGGGGTACAGGGGGGCTCCGCGCTCCCCGGCCAAGATCACAGCCTGCATACAAACGTCCCCTTCCCGTCGTGTTTCACGGGTCCCTCCGTGGTGGTCGCTACGAAGGTTATCGGCAGCCCGCGGCCGGTTCAGTATAACGAAGCCCCGCGCGGCGTGTCAAGGAACGGGCAGGCCGGCGCGCTACGGCGACCTTCCGTCCCGACGGAAACGTGGGAGTAACCGGGACGCGGGATCACCCACCGTGGAGGAGGTCCCGGATGCAGCCCGAAGCGCCGTAGGACAGACGCTACACGCCCGAGGACTACCTCGACCGCTCGCGGGCTGCCGAGTTCAAGAGCGATGAGCCTGTACGTCCGGGCCAGCGGTATAATTGGAGAACAGGAGGGAGCACGCATGACGATCACGCTCACGCCCCAGACCGAGGCCCGCTTGCGCGAAAAGGCAGAGCAGGAAGGACAGGACGTCGATGATGTCGCCGAGGCCATGATCGCCTTCGCGCTGGAATGGCAGGCGCGAGACCGCGAAGAAGCCATCGAAGGCATCCGGCGCGGGCTGGAGGATAGCGCCGCCGGTCGGGTCACGCCGCTGGAGCAGGTGATTGCGGAAGCCCGGCAGAAGCACGGCTTCCCTGCATCCTGGCCCCGCGACGTGGACGCCGGGGAGAAGTGAGGTCCGGTTCGGCGCGAGCAGAGGAGGGCGCAGAAGGCCCGCGCGTCTTCGCCGTGGAGTTTACGGACGGAGGTAAGGCGGAAGCCGACGCCGCCTTTCTCTGGCTATCGCGCCGTTCGCCCGAGTTCGCGGGCCGCTGGTACGCCGGCCTCCTGACCGAGGTCGGAAAACTGTCGCTCTTCCCTACCGGTCGACCGCTCGCGCCGGAGGACGACGCCTTCCCGAACGTTACGGTGCGACAGCAGTTGTATCGGCGTGGTCGTCTCGTCTATCGAGTCCTGTTCTTTCTCGTCGATGACGACGGGGACGGCGCGGAAGATACGGTGCGCATTCTCCACGTCCGCCACGGAGCACAGCGCCGCCTGAACGAGCCGCAGGACGACGAGGGCGCCGCTCCGTCGTAGCCGGACGGCGCGCCGCCCACACCGCCCTAAGTCGATGGCGAACCCGCGCTGCCGGAACGCCTCCCCCACTCCCGCCTTCCACCCGAAGCCGGGCAGGCGCACCCGTGCTATAATGGAAACCGGCTGCCGCGCCGCACGGATGCCGGCCGCGACCCGAAAGGAAGCACCCACGCCTCATGTGCCAGCGCGCACCCATGAAACTGTTCGCCGGGACGGCCAACCCGGCGCTCGCCCGGGCCGTCGCGGAGGAACTCGGTATCCCGCTCGGCGGGCTGGAGATCAGCCGGTTCGCGGACGGTGAGCTGTTCGTTTCGTTCGAGGAGTCCGTGCGCGGCACCGATGTGTTCGTCCTGCAGCCCACGTGCCCGCCCATCGACGCGAACCTCATGGAGATGCTGGTCCTGGTGGACGCCCTCCGGCGCGCGTCCGCGCACCGCATCACGTGCGTGCTCCCCTACTACGGCTACGCCCGCCAGGAGAAGAAGGACCGGCCGCGCGAGCCGATCACGGCCAAGCTGATCGCCAACCTGTTGACCACGGCCGGCGCGGACCGGATCGTCGCGATGGACCTGCACGCCGACGCCATCCCCGGCTTCTTCGACATCCCCGTGGACCATCTGACCACCATCAACCTCATCTCGGACTACCTGTCCCGCAAGAACCTGAGCAACGTCGTGATCGTTTCGCCTGACGAGGGCCGGGTGAAGAAGATCCGCAAGATCGCGAGCCGCCTGCGGGCGCCGCTGGCCGTCGGCTACAAAGTCCATCCCGACCACGGAGTCTCGGAGGTCACGCACCTGGCCGGCGACGTCCGGGACAAGACCTGCATCGTCTACGACGACATCATCTCCACGGGCGGCTCGATCAGCGAGGTGGTGGACGCCCTGCTCGAGAACGGCGCGCGCCCCGGCATCTACGTCGCCTGCACGCACCCGGTCCTGGCGGGCCCGGCGACGGAGCGCCTGGCGCGCCCGGAGATCAAGGAGCTGATCGTCACCGACACCATCCCTCTCCCCGACGAGAAACGCAGCCCAAAGACTACGGTCCTGTCCGTCGCCGCGCTGTTTGGCCAGGCGATCCACCGCATCTGGTCCGACGAGTCCGTTTCCAGCCTTTTCGTGGACTGAGAAACCGCGCGCATGGGTGATCCGCTGCTGGCGATCGAGGATCTTGCCGTTGCGTTCCCCACCGGGCGCAGGGGCGAGATGGCGCGGGTCGTGGACGGCGTCTGGCTGACGCTGAACCGGGGCGAGACGATGGGCATCGTCGGCGAATCGGGCTCGGGCAAGAGCCTGACGGCTTTGTCCGTTCTGCGGCTCGTTCCGGAGCCAGGGCGCATCGTCAAGGGGCGCATCGCCCTGGAAGGGCAGGATCTGCTCGCCCTGCCGGAGAAGGCCTTGCGCCATGTGCGCGGCGGCCGGATCGCCATGGTCTTCCAGGACCCGATGACAAGCCTCAACCCAGTGTTCACGGTGGGCGAGCAGATCGCCGAGGCGGTCCGCGCGCACCGGGGCCTGCGCGGCCGGGCCGCCTGGGCCGAGGCGGTAAACGCGCTGCGCCGGGTCCATATCGCCCTTCCGGAGCGACGCGCCCGCCAGTACCCCCACGAGCTTTCCGGCGGCATGCGCCAGCGCGTGATGATCGCGATCGCGCTCGCGTGCCGGCCCGATGTGCTGCTGGCCGATGAGCCGACCACGGCGCTCGATGTCACCGTGCAGGCGCAGATCGTGGCATTGATTGGCGAGCTGCGCCGCGACACCGGCATGGCCGTGGTTCTGATCACGCACGATCTGGGCGTGGTCGCCGAGACCTGCGACCGCGTGCTGGTGCTGTACGCCGGTCAGGTCATGGAGCAGGCCGACGTCCACACCCTGTTCGCCGCGCCCCGGCACCCGTACACGCAGGCGCTCCTCGCCTCGCTGCCGGAGACCGCCCCGGACGACGCCGCGCGCCTGCCGTTCATCGCCGGGCAGCCACCGAGTGCCGCCCAGGCGCCCACCGGCTGTCCTTTCCGCCCGCGCTGTCCCAAGGCCATGCCGGGCATCTGCGAAAAACCCCTGCCCACCACGACGCTCGCGCCGGGGCACGTCGTGCGCTGCCATCTGTATCCCGCGGAGGACAAAGGCACGTGAGCGATCCCCTGCTTTCGGCGGAAAACCTCGTCGTCCACTTCCCGCTCGGTCACGGCCAGGTGGTGCGCGCCGTGGACGGGGTGAGTTTCGCGGTCGGGCGCGGCGAGACCCTGGGGCTGGTGGGCGAGTCCGGCTGCGGCAAATCGACCACGGGACGCGCGCTCCTGCGCCTGGTCGCGCCGACCGCGGGGCGCGTGGTTTTCGACGGGCGCGACGTGTTCGCCCTGTCCCCGAACGAGATGCGGGCGCTGCGCCGACGCCTGCAGATCGTGTTCCAGGACCCGTTTGCCTCGCTTTCGCCGCGCCTGAGTGTGG
>CADCTO010000386.1 GCA_902805585.1 uncultured Armatimonadota bacterium
CCCGCCACCGCCGCCGGGATAGCCCCCGCCGCCGCCGGGCGCGCCGCCGCTGCCGCCGGGGGGCCAGCCCGGGACGCCGGACACGCTGACCGCCGACAGGTCCGGGTTGCCGAACATGGTGATCAGGAACCGCCCCACGTCCGAGGTGCTCTTGGCGAACGCGTTCACCGACACCGTCTGCCCGGCCACGGCCATCGAGCTGTACTCGACGTCCCGGTAGGTGTAGGCGGCCATCTGGCGGAAGATCTTGGGGCGCAGCGTGTTGTAGAACAGGACGCCCTCGACGAATTCGACCTTGGTCTGCAGCGGCTGCACCTGGGCGCGCGTGGCCGCGGCCTCGGAGACGATGGCGTCGACCTGGCGTGCCTTGGTCTCCTCGGCGTCGGCGCTGTTCTCCAGCGCCACGACCTCGCCCAGGGTCTTCTGGTGCCACGCCAGCATGCCGACCGTGACCAGGACGAACGCCAGCACGCAGCCGACGATCGTCAGCCGTATCTTGCGCTTCTCCGCGATGTACGCGGGCAGCAGGTTGATGCGAAGCATGGTAATCCCTCGGTGACTGATCTGTAAGACCGCCGAACAGGCAGACTACTTCATTATATCGCAGCGGTGAGGGATGAGGCCAGGGGACGAGGGATGAGGCGAAGAGCGGCTCCCCTTCCCCATCCCCCGGACCTCATCCCTTCACTTCTTTTCCGAACCGAGCACCGCGTCCCGGGTCGCCAGACCTACCGCCACCGTGAAGGCAGGCGCGACATCCTGAAGCCGCTCGCTGGACATCTGCTTGGACGACACGCCGATGCCGGCGAACGGATCGGCGACGGTCGTGGTGATACCCAGGTCGGACTGGATGAACTGGTCCAGGTTCGGGAGCCGGGCCGAGCCGCCGCACAGGATGATCTGATCGACGGTATCGTTCGGATAGCGGGAGCGGAAATAGTCGATGGAGCGCCGCACCTCGGTCAGGAGCTCGCCCAGAACGGGCAGGATCGCGTCGAACACTTCGCGGCGGCGGCGCGCCCGCGGGTCGTCCGGGGCGGGAACGGGCGCGGACGCGGACGGCGCGGCGCCGAAGTCCCCGGCCGGCGGCGGGGCGAACGGGTTGTCCGCCGGGGAGGCGAACGGGTTGTCCATCGCGGCGCCCGGCGTGCCCGCGCCCGGCGGGGGCGGCGTATCGTCCAGGTCGAAGGCCGCAGCCCCCCCGGGGGCCGGGCCGGCGCCGCCAGGCGGCGGCGTGTCGTCGAGGTCGAACGTCGGGGGGCCGGCCGCCGGCGGCGGAGGCGTGTCGTCGGCCATGCCGAAGACCGGCGGGGTCGCCTCCGCCGCCGGCGAAGCGAACGGCGTGTTCATCGGCACGTCGGAAAAATCGAAGGGCGTGCGGCCCATGGCGCCTTCGTCGGGCGCATCCTCACCCAGGCCGAAATCGCCGCCCTGCCCGCCTGCGCCGATCAGGTCCATGAAGACCGCCGCGTTCTCGCGCTTCTCCTCTTCGGCGTCGGTCATCGAAAGGCCGAAATGGTCGGCGATGGCCCGGGTCAGGTTGTCGCCCGCCAGCGGCACGCTCCGGGGGAAGCGGAGGATGCCGCTTTTGAAGATGCCGATGTCGGTGTTGCTCGCGCCGATGTTGACGAGCACGACGTTCTTGTCGGCCATCCCGCTTCGGGGCAGGTTGATCAGGGCGCGGCCCACGGCGAGCGGTTCCACATCGACGGCGACCGGGTTCAGGCCCGCCGCCTGGAGCGTCTGGATGTGCTGGGCGACCATGTCGCGCTGCGCGACCGCGAGCAGCACCTCCATGTTGGGGTTGGCGGGGTCCGGGGGGGTCCCGTCGTCGATGGGCTGGTAGGCCATCTCGACGTCGTTGGCGGCGAACGGGATGTGGCGTTCGACCTCCCACTTCATCGTTTCGGCCAGCTCCGACGGGCTCATGCGCGGCACTTCGATCACGCGCACGACCACGGAAGCGGCGCCGGCCGCGGCCGAGACCGAGCGCTTGGCGCCCACGCCGCTCTTGGAAAGCAGGGTCTTGATCGCGGCGCCCAGCGCCTTCGGGTCGGCGACGATGCCGCCCTGGACCGCGCCCTCCGGCGTGTTCTCGATGCCCAGCGCGCTGATCTGGAGGTTGTTCCCGGCGCCGCGCGCTTCCACCACCTTGATGGTCTGGGAGCCGATGTCAAGGCCGACAAAAGCGCCGCCGGACGGTCGTGCCACGTGTTTCCTGTCCTTCCTCGCACAAGTGAATCCGCGCTATTTTAGCATGCGGCCAGAACGCCTGTCAAGGAACGCTTTATTGCGCCCCCTGCCCCCGCCCCTGCCCGCAACGGGCAGGGGCGGGGGCGGACCTACGGCGGGACCACGCCCGTGTAGGACGAGGGCGACTCGAACCGCGGCGCGATGGTCTGCCAGAAGATGTCGTAGCCGCCGGGCGCGGGGCCGGACTGGAGGTTGAACAGGCCCGACCGGGAGCGCGGGCTGGTCCAGAACATCCAGACCCGTCCCTGCGCCAGCGTCGGGTCCCCGGCGCGCGCCTGCTGCTGCGCCGCCGGGACCAGGTTCACGTACGACGTCTGGTCCACGAACGCCCACGGCTGCCCCTCGTTGACCGAGCGCTGCATCGGCACCATCTGCTCGGACACCATCTCGTCGATGAACGCCAGCGTCCCGGTCGCGGTGCGCTGGACGATGGGGCCGCCCGGGACGAACGCCTGGTAGGTGATCGTGAACGGGAAGCCCTCGTTCTCGGCCCCGACGAAGACGCGGCCCCGCGCGAAGTCCACGTCGAAGGGCACCTGCCGGCCGTTCACCGTGAAGGTGAACGTGGGCCGGAGCGGCTGGTTCCCCGTCGCCGTGTTGAGCTCGCCGAGGGCGACGGACCCGTTCTTCTCCAGACCGCCGTTGGCGGGCAGGATCGTCTTCAGGTCCACGCCCACGCGCCGCGCGCTGTAGTAGAGCGTGGACGCGCGGCCCGACTGGGCGCCCTTCTGCCACACCACCCATTGCCGGTCCACGAACGAGGCCCGGTCGGTGGCGTTGGGCGGCGAGGGCCGCCGCAGCACGCTGTTGCTCGTGTTGGCGTCCGTGGTGGCGAACTGCGGGCTGCGGTCCATGAAGGCGACCGGGCTCGCATCCGACGTGGCGTCCTGCGTGACGCGGTAGGTCTTTCAGGTCGTTGACGTAGATCACGGGCAGCCGGGCCCGCTCATCGGGAACGGGCCCCGTGGTCGTCCGCGGGTCGTCGTTCAGCTGGCGCGACCAGGACAGGTGCCGGGCGTGCCAGACCGGATCGCGGCCCGGGGCCACCAGTTGTTCCCGCGTGATGCGCGGCAGCGGCAGCGGGTCGAGCCGCGCCTGAACACGTGCACCGTTCACCCGATACCGGGTCATGTAGATGTCGGTGTTCTGGTTGGCGCGCGAGATGCCGGTGTAGTACAGATCCACGACGGGGACCTGGTCGCCCCCGTCCTGCGCGTCGTTCGGGTACAGGTTCGGCACGAGCCGGTAGACCGGGCTCGGGTCCGACGCCGACGACAGGGCCGTCGGGACGTTGAGCTGCCGCTCCCGCCGGTCCGCCGCGTTGCCGGTGGGCACGCCCCCGGCTGCGTCGAAGTCCGCCGCGCTGTAGTAGAGCGCGAGCCGGCCCGTGACCCCGCCGTAGTAGAGCACGAACAGCGTGTCCTTGGTCGTGCCGGCGCTCGACGAGACTGCGACGGCGCGCGGCCCGTACCGGCGCAGCGCCGGGTCCACGTTGGTCAGGAACGACTGCACGTCGCCCGGAACGCCGGTGCTCGTGTCGAGCGGCGCGTACAGGATCGTGTTGAACGGTCCCCCTTGCGTCTGCTGCGTGTTCAGCCAGAACAGGGTGGCCGTCTCGGCGTTCGCCTGCCCGGTGTCGGGGCTGACCTGGACCTCGTGCAGCACGTACGGCGACGTGTTCGAGGAGTTTGCCGCCGCCCCGTTGCCGACCGCGACGGGCTCGGTGAACCAGCGGCCGTTGTTGGCGTTGGGGCTCGCGGTCGGCGCGCCGAATGCGGTCGCCTTCCAGGCGCCGGTCGTGTTGTCCCAGTTCAGCCGCGAGTGGAACAGGTTGAACGGCTGGCCCGGGGTCGCCGCCGCCGTGTTCGGGTTGGCCGGGTCGGCGTTGCGGCTGAAGTAGACGCTCAGGTTGCCGCTCGTGACCGAGCGGAACGCGCCCGGGGTCAGCGCCGAAGCCGCGCGCGCCGGCTGGCTGCGCTGGTCGATCAGCGGGAACGGATCGACGTACGGCAGCAAGCCGTTGACGACGTTGGATGCAGGGTCGATCCCGGCTTGGGCCACGATAAGCGAGTCCGGCACCTGGCCGGTCAGCGCGCTCTCGCCCACCGTCGCCTTCAGGACAAAGGACGGGTTCGTCGAGGGCAGGTACTCGAACCGCGGCGGCGTGGCGATGAGCTGGCGCGGCCGGAAGATGCTCTCCGAACCCGCCGGCAGGATCGTCGTGGCGCCGCCCGGCCGGTTCGCGTCCCGGTAGTGCGCGTCGTTCCGCCCCCCGTACAGAGGCCCGGCCGGGATGATCGCGCCGTTCGCGAGCACCGGGACGGGTGCGTAGCGCCCCCCGTTGCCGAAGACCGTGCTCAGGTCCCCGTTCGGGTGCACCGTGTCGTGATCCTCGAAGATCGGCAGGGTGATGGCGTAGCTGCCGACCGGCGTGCCGATGGGGACCGACACGCCGACCCGCGGCACGTAGATGCCGCCGGCGTTCACCGTCTCGTTAGGCGACGCGTTCTCGGCGCTGTCGGGCAGGCTGAGCAGCGAGCCGCTCGTGGATCCCACGGCCGCCTTGTGGAGGGTGTGGCGCCCGCCGAGCCGCTCGTAGTGGCCGCCCGCGCCGCCGTACGGCGCGGGGTAGCTGGCGACCTCGGCCGCGAGCCAGGCCGGATCGAAGCGCGTGTCGAGCGACGTGACCACGTTCGGCATGACGGCACGGTTCCGGTCCGCCGTCTGGGCGCTGATGCCGTAGCGCCGGTCCACGATGCTGGCCGGCATCGTCAGGTTGGACGCGGTGTCGAGCGACGCGTCCGGGGTGGTGGTGAAGAGCTGCGCCGCCCGCAGGTTGTACAGGTTGACGTTGCCCTCGTTCACGACCGTGAAGGACTTGAAGAACGGCTGGTAGGCGCCCGACAACGGGAACGGCACGAAGCCGACCCCCAGCGGGTTCGTCGCGTCGGTGTTGTAGCCGAGCAGGCCGTTCTGCTGGGCGAAGCCGTGCGGCAGCAGGCCCGCGTCGATCACGGACTCCTGCGTCTTGATCCGCATGTCGACCGGCACGCCGGTCCACACCTCGAACTCGCGGAACGGTTCCTCGATCTGCGTGGCGCCCTGGATGTTCAGGCTGTTGAAGTCCACACCCGTCGACGCGCGCTGCGAATTGGTGGGCAGGTCCAGGCGGCCGTTGTCGTTGACGTCCACGAACACGATCATGCGCGTCGTGTAGCCGAACGGCACGACGGTGTTGCCGGTCCCGGCCGTCGTCTGGATCTGGCGCGCGGCCAGGCCCCGCGGCAGCTGCACCGGGCTGGTGACGCCGCCGGTCGCCGCGCCGTCCGCGGCGTTGGGCAGGACGTAGGTCGAGGTCAGGCTGCCCGTCGCGACCAGGTTCGCCGGCTGGAACGGCGGGATCTTGACGCTCACCGACCCCCGCAGCGAGGCCGCCATCTCCGGGTTGGTCCGTGCCCCCCCGGTGTTGTCGCGGAGGTTATTCAGCGCCGCCGGGTCCTTCGGAAGCGAGCCGGTCCCGTCGGTGAGGCTGCCCGCCGGGCCGGTGACCTGGACCCCGGTCCGCGAAATGTCCGGGTAGTTCCGGCTGATGTTGATGCTTCCCGTCGCTACCGCGTTCGGGTTCAGGTCGCGGGCGGCCGTCAGCCACGGCTTGTTCTCGCCCGGCAGCACGTCCCACGGGAGCGGGTTGATTGCGCCGGTCGGGCTCATGCCGTTGGGCGTGATGCGCACGTTGCCCCCGGCCACCCCGGCCGCGTCGGCGTCGGCGTTGGGGATGGCGCCCGGCCAGTGCCGCCACAGCAGGTCCCCGGTCGTGACCCTGATCTTGGCCAAGGCCGCCAGGTTGCTCCGGTTCATCAGGCGCAGGTTGTTGCCCGTGCTGCCGATGGCGCCGTGCG
>CADCTO010000387.1 GCA_902805585.1 uncultured Armatimonadota bacterium
GCGGCCTTGCGCAGGCGCAGCACGGTCTCGGGGTTGTAGACCAGGAAGCCGGGGTGCGCCTCGATGGCGAAGACCGTGTTGTGGGCTTTGAGGAACCGGTTCTGCTGACGCCAGTAGCGCCCGGCGACCTTCCACTGGTAGTCGAGGATGTCCCGGTACTCGTCGGGCCAGGCGCACGTCACCCAGTTGGGGTTGCGGCCGCGCGGGCTGTCGGCGGGGCAGCCGGAAAAGCCGTTGACGGTCGCCTGCGGTATGATCCCGTCGCCCGCCAGCTTCTCGGCCAGCAGCACGGCGTTGGCGAACGCGTCGTGGTGTTCGTTGGCGATCTGCTTGTTGGGGTGCAGCGGGTTGCCGTGCACGGAGATGGCCGAGACGATGAGGCCGCGGCTCCGCACGGCGTTGGCGAGCTTCTTGCGCGCGCCGTCGTCCTGGGCCAGCTTCTCGATGCCGCCCATGTCGTCGAGGTGCCGCGCGCCGGGGTAGGCGCCCCCGCCGAACTCGACGGACTCGATCCCCGCTCCCTTGATGTAGTCCAGGGCCGCTTCGAGGGGCTGGTCGTGGAACAGGGCGGTGAAGATGCCGATTTTCATGGTTTCTCCTGTGAAACGGTCTGTTTCCGGGGGGCATTTTAGCACACGGGGCCATGAAAGTCTATAGGAGAGCGTTCCCAGGTTCCTACGGTCCGAGGGCCTATCCCCGCTGCCCCCTTCCCTGCCGAGCCGCTTCGCGGAGGGAAGGGGGAGCCAGAGGCGGGGGCGACGCGAGTTCTACCAGGGCTCTCGTCCTCCCCACCTCCCGCGCGGAGCATCGCCAGGAGCCGGTCACTAGCTCCCCCTTCCCTCCCCGGAGGGGCTTGTCAGGGAAGGGAGCAGGGGGGATAGGCCCGCCGGGAAAGGTTTCCGCCCCCGCCCGCCGAACTCTACGGCCGTGACCGAAAGGGTTTGCGCATGACCGAACGTCAACGGCACGACGCCTACTGGCGGCTCTGCCTCGTCTTCCTGCTGCTGTCGCCGCTCAGCGTGTACGGTCTGTTGCAGGGCCGGGTGCGCTACGACTTCGACACGCTCCATTTCCTCGGCTTCCTGTTCGGCGGGATCGCGCTGCCGCTGCTGCTCGACGTCCTGCTGAGCGTCGCGTCGGGCAGAAAGAGCGCGCTGCGCTTCGGGACCGTGCGGCCTTCCGTCACCTGCGAGGGGCGGGAGGAGGGGACGGTGAGTTGGGCGCTCCAGGGCCTGCAGCAGCGCCTGCGCAAGCACAAGTTCATGGACGAAACGGCCGACGGCCCCGACGGCGCGAAGGTCGTCACGTTCCGCCGGCTCAAGGACGCCGAAGTCCACTCGTTCCTGAACCACGCCTTCGAGGGCAAGGCGACGCTGGCGCCGTCGGGCACGGGCACGCACGTCTCGCTGGACCTCACGCTCAAAGACACGATCCTCATCGACTCGGGCGAGAACGAGCACTTGCGGCAGTTCGGCGACTACCTGACGGGCGAGGCCGCGCAGTTCACGTATTCCAGCGTCCCCTTCTCGGTCTACCACGGCGTGGCGCTGGGGTTCGTGACCGCCGCCCTGTCCGCGCTGCACGCCGTCGCGCCCGGCGTGTCCGGCCTGTGGATCGGGTCCGCCGCCTACGCGGGCTTTATCACCCTGTTCTTCGTTCTGATCCAGATGTTCCGCGACCGGGAGCACCTGTTCGGATTCCGGCTCGTGGGCGCGGGCCTGTTTTTGTGCCTGCTGCCCGTGTTCGGCCTGCTCGCGCGGGCGGCGGCCGGGTAGCGGGCGGGGCCTGTCCCCCGGCCCGCCACCTATCCCCCGGCTTCCTTCCTGGCAAGCCCCGGGCGTTGTGCCGCCCTCCCCACCCCCGCGATGGTACAATACACGCAAAGGAGCCCCCTTTGCGCGTCGCCCTGCACACCCCGTTCGTCGTCCACAAGCACACCGGCATCGCCCGGTACATCTTCGGGCTGCTGGACGCCCTGGCGGCCGCCGACGGCGACACCGAATACGTCTGCTTCTGGCCCCCCGAAGCCCCGTGGCCCGCGCACCTGCCGGCGAACTTCACGCGCGAGCCCTACACCATCGGCGAGCAGCACCCGGCCGTCCGCATCCTGGGCGAGCAGCGCTGGATGGAGCAGGTCTACCGCACGAAGCCCTTCGACGTGCTCCATTCGCCGTTCGGCTATCTGCCGCCCCGGATCATCTGCCCCAGCGTCCTGACCGTGCCCGACCTGCGCGCCTTCCGGCACCCCAAAACGTTCGGGCACCTGCGCGGCGCCTTCCTGCGGCGCGCCATCCCCCGCTCCGTCGAACTCGCCGACCGTACGCTCGCCATGTCCGAGGCCACGCGCGACGAGATCCTGGCGCTCGTCCCCCGCGCCGACCCCGACCGGGTGCGCGTGTCCTACCCCGGGCTGGACGCCCGCTGGTCCGCCCCCGTCCCCTTCCCCGATCTGGCCGCCGTGCGCGAGCGCCACGACCTGCCCGCGCGCTTCGTGCTCGCCGTCGGGACGCACGAGGGGCACAAGAACCTGCCGCGCCTTCTGATCGCCCTGTCCCGGCTGCGCGAGACGCCCGGCTTCGCCGACCTGCACCTCGTGCTCGCCGGGGCCACGATCGCTCGGGGCAAGTCCGACGACCTCGGCACCGTCATCGACAACCTCGGGCTCGGCGCCGTCACCCGGCCGCTCGGCGTCGTCCCCGACGAGGACCTGCCCGCCGTCTACCGCGCCGCCACCGTTCTCGCCTTCCCCTCCCTGTACGAGGGCTTCGGCTACCCGCCGCTCGAGGCGATGGCCGTCGGGACGCCCGTGGTCACCTCCGGCGCTTCGTGCCTGCCCGAGATCGCCGACGACGCCGCCGAGATCGTGGACCCCCTCGACCCCGCGTCCATCGCCGACGGCCTGCGCCGCGTCCTTTCCGACCCCGCGCGCCGCGAAGAACTCGTACGGCGGGGCCGCGAGCGCGCCGCGCAGTTCTCCTGGGACCGCCACGCCCGCGAGGTCATCGCCGCGTACCGGGAGGTGGGGGGATAGCCCTTACGGGGTTTAGGTCCGCCCTCACCCCCCGGCCCCCTCTCCCATCCGCGAAGCGGGGCTATTGGGAGAGGGGGCCGGGGGGTGAGGGCGGGGACAAGGAGGGTGAGGGCGGGGACCCGGAAAGTGACCACCGAAACACCATGCGTACCATCGTTCTTATTGCCGCCCTGCTCGCGCTCGCGCCGGCCGCCGCACAGGCGCCGCGCGCCGAACTCTTCGTCCGCGCCCCGGCCTACTCCGAAGGGCCGGCGTGGCGCGGCGGGAGCCTGTTCTTCTGCAGCCGCGGCCTGCGGCGCGTCGGGCCGGACCGGAAAGTCGTCCGCAGCCTCGCCGTGTCCCCCGCCGGGACGGTCGTCCTCGGCGACGGCCGCCTGCTGGTCTGCGACAACCGGCACAAGGCCCTGCTCCAGGTCGGCCGGGACGGGCGCGTGTCCGTGCTCGCCGACCGGCACGCCGGCAAGCCCCTGCGCCTGCTCAACGACCTTACCGTGGACCGCGCGGGCAACGTCTACTGGACCGACCCGCGCAGCTACGACCCGAAGAAGCCCGACGGCAACGTGTTCCGGATGACGCCCGCCGGCGTCGTTTCGCGCATCGCCTCCGGTCGAGCCTTCCCCAACGGCATCGAGGTGGACCCGCGGAACCGGTACCTCTACCTCGTCGAGTCCTCCGCCGGGCGCCTGCTGCGCTACGACCTCCCCGCGCCCGGCAGGCCCCTCGGCAAGCCCGTCGTGTTCTTCCGATACCGCACCAACGGCGACGGCCTGGCCTTCGACGCCGCGGGCAACCTGTGGACGACGGAATTCCTGGGCAAGGAAGTGATCGTACTGAGCCCCGGAGGGAAGGTCATCGCGCGGCACCCGGTCCCCGCGCAGGCGCTGAGCAACCTGTGCTTCGGCGGGCCCCGCGCCGACACGCTTTTCGTCACCGCGGGGAAGCCGGACGGCGTATTCCGGCTGCCCGCGGGCGTCCGCGGCTTCGCCGGCCACCCTGGCGGGGCCTACCGGGTCGTCCGGACACTGCGGGAGCGGGCGAAATAGGAGGAATCCGGCGACGGACCGGGAAACAGGGGCCATGCAACGACGCTTTCGCTGGGAACTGGTCGGCCTGTCGCTGTGCCTGATGTTCGCCGCGGGCGTTCTCTGGCGCTGGCAATCGTACGTCGCCGCGCGTTCTGCGGCACGCGCGCCCGCGCACCCCTACTCCTCCACCGCCACCCCCCCCTCGGCCGGGATCTACCAGTTCACGGGGGAGATACAGAGCGGGGGCCCGGGTCGGTCGGCGACGCCGTCACAGCGGCGGGCGGCCATCTCCGTCATCCGCGCCCAGCTCGACGCTTTCCGGTCCGGCGACTACGCACGGGCGATGCGCTACCAGAGCGGATGGCTCAGAGGGAACTACCCCTCGACGGACGACTTCCGGCGGATGATCACCCGTGGTTACCCGGAGTTCGCGCACTACGAGGAAGCCGCATTCGGCGACGCACGGGTGGCTGAACACGGCAACCTCATGAACGTGGTCGTCACCGTGCTGGGGAGCAACGGCCATTCGGCCCGGGCCACGTATTACCTCGTGAAGGAAGGCAACCACCTGCGCATAACGGGCGTCTCCGGCGGCGCCCGCGTTTCCCCGTCGCACGGACGGGCCCGCCGCGCGCCCTGATCCGTTCGGCGACGTTATGCTTCGGCCGGCTGCGGTCCTCACGCCCCGCCGTGAATCAGGTCGAAAGTCCCAGCCGCGCCGCCCCCCGTTCCGGTACACTACCCCTAACCAATGCCGAGCGAGGAGTCGCCATGGAACCGCCGACCATCCGCCAGGAATCTCCCGCCTGGACCTTCTTCGTCCACCTCTCGTTCCTGCTCTCCCTGGGCATGACGGGCCTGGGGATCTACCTGCTGCCCGCCGACTTCTGGGTCAAAGGCTACCTCGTCATGGGCCTGTTCTTCACCGTCGGCTCGACCGTGAGCCTTTCCAAAACGCTGCGCGACCAGCACGAGGCGCGCAAGCTGCTCAACCGCCTCCACGACGTGAAGACGGAACAGATCCTCCAGGACTACGAGCTGCGGGGCGATCTGCCGGCCCGGTGACGGAGCCGACAGCGCCCTCACGGCGCTCGTGCCCGCAGAAGATCGGACGAAACGCTCCTGTGGGCGTAACGGGCGGCCGTGCGCGCCCGTCTCTTCGGTTGGCGGGTTCCGTCGGACCCGTGGTATTAATTGACCCACGCCTCCTGTTTTTCCGACGGTCCGCCGATGAGAAAGATCGTGATCCGCAACAAAAACGTGCGCCCGATGCTGCTGGTGCTGGCGTCGGCGGTGCCCCTGGCGCTGCTGATGACGGCGGCGACCTCCGCCCCCGCCCGGCCGAAGAAGCCGGCGAAAGCCGCGCCCGCGCGCGTGACGTTCGAGCGCGACGTGGCGCCGCTGGTCAAGAAATACTGCGCCGGCTGCCACGGCGCGACCGGCCCCTCGGCGGACCTGTCGCTGGTCGGGTACAAAGATAAGGCGGCGGTCCTCAAGGCCCGGGCCAAGTGGGAGAAGGTGTCGGCCAACGTCGGCGCGCGCCACATGCCGCCGGACGGGTCGCCGCAGCCGACGCAGGCGGAGCGCGACCTGATGGTGGGCTGGATCGACGCGACGATCTCGCAGGCCGACTGCCAGCTCGACGACCCCGGGCGCGTGACGATGCGCCGCCTGAACCGCGAGGAGTACAACAACACGGTCCGGGACCTCCTGGGCGTGGACCTGCGGCCCGCCGACGAGTTCCCCTCCGACGACGTGGGCTACGGCTTCGACAACATCGGCGACGTGCTTTCCATCTCCCCGCTCCTGATGGAAAAGTACATGGCGGCGGCCGAGAAGATTGCGGATGCCGCCATCGTCACGCCCGGGGCCGGCGTCAAACCCGTCCGGTTTTCGGGAAGCCAGCTCGGCGGCGCGGAAGGAGCGGCGTTCGACGAGACCGGGGGGCGCCTCCTGTTCTCGACCGGGGCGGTCCGGATCGACCACACGTTCCCCGCGGACGGCGAGTACGTCCTGCGCGCCGAGGCGTGGGGCCAGCAGGCCGGGCCGGACCCCGCGCGCATGACGTTCCGCCTGGACGGCCGGGACATCCGGACGGTGGACGTGAAGGCGACCGAGGACAAACCCGCCGTCTACGAGGTGCGCGTCCCCGTGACCGCGGGCAGGCACCGCTTCGCCGCCGCCTTCGTCAACGATTTCTACGATCCGCAGGCCAGCGGCGCCAAAGACCGGAACCTGGTGGTTCGCTGGATGGAGATCGCCGGGGGCCGTGGCGGGACGGCGGGCGCGCTGCCGGCCTCGCACCGGCGGATCATCCCCCGGCAGCCGACAAACAAGAACCGCGCGGCGGTCACCCGCGAGATCCTGCGCGCGTTCGCCACGCGCGCCTACCGCCGCCCGGCCACCCCGGCGGAAGTCGCGCGCCTGACGCGCTACGTCGGCCTGGCCCAGAAAGAGGGCGAGAGCTTCGAGCGCGGCATCCAGCTCGCCGTGCAGGCCGTGCTCGTGTCGCCGCACTTCCTGTTCCGGGTGGAACTCGACAAGCAGCCCGCCGCCGCCGCGAAGAACAAGCGCCTGGTCGGGCAGTACGAGATGGCGTCGCGCCTGTCGTACTTCCTGTGGAGCAGCATGCCGGACGACGAGCTGTTCAAGCTGGCCGCGGGGAACAGACTGCAGGACCCGAAGGTGCTGGAAGCGCAGGTGCGGCGGATGCTCAAGAGCCCGAAATCGCGCGCCCTGGTCGACAACTTCGCCGCGCAGTGGCTCCAGCTCCGGAACCTGAACAGCGTGACCCCGGACCCGCGGCGCTTCCCGGACTGGAACGACGAACTGCGGGCGGCGATGCGGACCGAGACCGAGATGTTCTTCGAGGCGGTGATGCGCGAGGACCGCAGCATCCTGGACCTGCTCGACGGCAAGTTCACGTTCCTGAACGAGCGGCTGGCCCGGCACTACGGCAACACCCGCGTCAAGGGCGAGGCGTTCCGCAAGGTCGCCCTGGTCAGCGACCAGCGCGGCGGCATCCTGTCGCAGGCCAGCATCCTGACGATCACGTCGAACCCGACGCGCACCAGTCCGGTCAAGCGCGGGAAGTGGGTGCTGGAGCAGATCCTGGGCACGCCGCCGCCGATGCCGCCGCCCGGCGTGGCGGAGCTTCCCGACGGCGACAAGGCGGCCTTGACGGGCACCGTCCGCCAGCGCCTGGAGCAGCACCGCTCGAACCCGGCCTGCGCGTCGTGCCACGCCCGCATGGACCCCCTCGGGTTCGGGCTCGAAAACTACGACGCCGTGGGCGCCTGGCGCACCGAGGACGGCGAATCGCCGGTGGACGCGTCGGGGACCCTGCCGGACGGGAAATCGTTCAAAGGACCGGCGCAGCTCAAAGCCATCCTGAAGGGCAAGAAAGCGCAGTTCACGAACAGCTTCTCCGAGAAGCTGCTGACGTACGCCCTGGGCCGGGGCGTCGAGTCGTACGACCGCTGCAACGTGGACGACATAGCCCGCGTGACCGCCGCCAGGGGCTACCGGTTCTCCGCGCTGGTCAACCAGATCGTGCAGAGCGACCCGTTCCGCCTGCGCCGGGCGGACCGGAAGCGCGGCGGCGCACGGGTGGCCAGCCGGAACGCGGCGGGGCGCTGACGGCCCGAAACGCCGCGCACATCGAATCACACACAAAGGACGCGAGGGACAGGAACCATGAGCCGACCGATACCACGACGGACACTGCTGCGCGGGCTGGGGACGGCCGTGGCGCTGCCGCTTCTGGAAGGCATGCTGCCGCTGAACGCGCTCGCCCAGTCGGCGCCGAAGGTCAAGCCCGTGCGCCTCGCGTTCCTGTTCGTGCCCAACGGGATGCACATGGCGGACTGGACGCCGACGACGCAGGGCCCGAACTTCGCGCTCCCCTACCTGCTGGAGCCGCTGCAGAAGGTGCGCGGATCGATCAGCGTCCTGTCGGGCCTGGCCCAGCAGAACGCGCGCGCGCTCGGCGACGGCGGCGGCGACCACGCCCGCTCCGCGGCGGCCTGGCTGACCGGCTGCCACCCGCGCAAAACGGCGGGCGCCGACATCAAGGCGGGCATCTCGGCCGACCAGATCGCCGCGCAGAAGATCGGCAGGAAGACGCCGTTCCCGTCCCTGGAGATCGGCTGCGAGCGGGGCGCGCAGGCCGGCAACTGCGACAGCGGGTATAGCTGCGCCTACTCCTCGTCGATCGCGTGGCGCGGCGAGGCGACGCCGGTCGCTAAGGAGGTCGATCCCCGGCTCGTCTTCGAGCGCTTCTTCGGCAACGGCAACGCCGGCGAGACCCGCGAAAGCCGCGACCGGCGCGGGCGCTACAAGCAGAGCATCCTCGACTTCGTGATGGAGGACGCCAAACAGCTCCAGAAGCAGCTCGGCGTCCAGGACCAGCGCAAGCTCGACGAGTATTTCAGCGGGGTGCGCGAGATCGAGCAGCGGCTCGAATGGGCCGAGCGCGCCAGCGACGAGGCGGAGACGGCCGGGGTCAAGCGCCCGGCGGGCATCCCGCGCGACTACGGCGCGCACCTTCGCCTGATGAGCGACATGATGGTCCTCGCGTTCCAGGCGGACCTGACGCGCGTTTCGACGTTCATGTTCGCCAACGAGGGCTCGAACCGCTCGTACCGCAACATCGACATCGCCGACGGGCACCACGAGCTGTCGCACCATGGGCGCTCGCCGGAGAAGCAGCAGAAGGTGCGGGCGATCAACCGCTTCCATACGGAACAGCTCGCCTACCTCCTCGAAAAGATGCAGAGCATCCAGGAAGACGACGGCACGCTGCTGGACAACTCGATGATCGTCTACGGCGGCGGCATCAGCGACGGCGACCGGCACAACCACGACGACCTGCCGCTCATCCTCGTCGGCAAGGGCGGCGGCACCCTCCGCACGGGGCGGCACATCCAGTACCAGAACCCTACCCCGATGACCAACCTGTTCCTGTCGGTGCTCGACCGGGTCGGCGTGCGCGCCGAGACGCTTGGCGACAGCACGGGCCGCCTGCAGCAGTTGTTCTGACGTGCTTCGGCCCCCGTTTCCCGATCGGGAAACGGGGCCGTTGCTTTGCGAGCGGGAAAGGTTCGCCACGAACCCGAGAGGGGACGGGCGCCGTTACTGTAGGCGCTGCCGGTCCGGCCGGGTCTTTTTAACCGTCAGGACGAGGGCCATGCCTCCTCAGCGCGGACGGCCCGGCCGGACCGGCAGCGCTGGGAAGCAACGGCGCCCGTGATGTGAAGGCGGCTTCACGGCGGCCGCGGCGAAACGCCGCAGACGTGTTGCTGACGAACCCCATCCTCCGACAGGCCGTACACTTCCGTGCGGCCCCAGAACCCGGAACGGCCCGCGAAATAATTTCGTGAGCCCTTTCCGGATCCGCCGAATGTTAAGAGCCGGCGGTCGGCGCCGCCAGTTCCATACCGTGCTTCTGCAGAACGGCGCTCACCTCCTCCTGGCTGGGTGGACCGTTCTGACCGAGGCGGCTCGCGTCCTCGAAGAACTCCTCGTGGCCGGCGGGCAACCCGATGCCGAGCATCTGTGCCCGGACGGTCCCCGCGTTCCGGAACGCGTGCGGGATGCCGCGCGGGAGGAAGATGGACGCGCCCGGAGCGAGCGTCGTCACCTGGCCGCCGCACAGGAACTCGAACTCTCCGCTCAGCACATAGAACGTCTCGTCGTCGCGCAGGTGTACGTGGGGCGGCGAGCCCACGCCGGGATCGGCGGTCACCCGGTAGGTGGCGGCGGCGCCGTCCGTGTCGCTCCCCCGCAGCAGGATCTCCACGCCCGCCCCGAAAATGTTCAGCGATTCCGTCTGTTCCGGCGTCACCACGGTCGCGCCGGTCGATACCTTCTCCATCCGATGCCTCCTTCGCCCGGCTTCTGCCGGTTTTAGATCAGTCAGTCTGTCGATTATAGACAGACTGACTGATTTGTGTCAAGATGTAAGGGATGGCCGCGCAAAAAAATCTGACGGAAGAGGTGGGGACGCTCGGGGCCTTGCTCCGCCTGCCCTACCAGGCGCTGGCGAGACGCCTGTATAGGGAGATCGCCGAGAACGGGTTCCCGGACGTGCGGCCCGCCCACGGCAGCGTGTTCCGGCACATCCTGCCGGAGGGTTCCCGCGTGACGGACCTGGCCGAGCGCGCCGGGATGACGAAGCAGAGCATGAGCTACCTCGTGGAATACCTGCACTAGCGCGGCTACCTGGAGTTCGCCCCCGACCCGGACGACGGGCGCGCCAAGCTCGTGATACTGACCGCCCGCGGCACGGCGTTCCTGGAAGCGGCGCTCGCCGTGAGCGCGCGCCTGGAGGCGGAATGCGCGAAGCGGATCGGCGGGCAGAACATGGCCCAGCTCCGCCATCTCCTGGAACGGCTCACCGAAAGCTTGAACGCGCTGGAACCGGCCGGCAACGTGCGGCGCGGAAAGCAGTAGACGGTCGCCGGTCGCTGCGCCGGTCCCGCGTCACCCTTCACCCGCGCAGCACATGCTCGACCAGATCGTTCAGCGGCACGGTCGCCAGCGCGATGGCGGTGTCGCACACCCCGTAGTACAGGTAGAGCAACCCGTCCTTTACCACGTTCGCCGTCGGGAAGATGACGTTCGGGATGTACAGGCCGAAGCGCTCGTAGTAGGTCTCGGGCTCCATGATCGGGCGGCTCGTGCGGGCGAGGACGCGCGTGGGATCGTCGAGGTCGAGCAGCAGCGCCCCCAGGCGGTAGCAGACCCGGCGCAGGCCCCGGTCCTGGGTTTCCACGCCGTGGTACAGAACGAGCCAGCCGGCGTCCGTGCGCAGCGGCGGGGTCGATCCGCCGATGCGGTTGTCCTCCCAGGCGAATTCCGGCTTGATCAGCAGCCGAGGCTCGCTCCAGGTCCGGAGGTCATCCGAATAGCAGAGCCAGATGCCGGGATGCTCGGTCCCGTATTCCGGGCCGACGAACTGCAGGGGGCGGCGGAGGAGCGCGAACCGCCCGCCGATCTTCTCCGGGAACAGGATCACGTCGCGGTCGTCCATGTCCGGCGGCGTCGCCCAGACGTGGTGCCGCCAGTGGACGCGGTCTTCGGACACCGCGATCCCGGAGCGGGTCATATTGTCCGGGAGCGCGCCCGACACGTTCGCCGAGCCACCCACGGCCGCGTTCGGGGCCGCCCGCGCCACGCCCGGGAACTCCGACTCGTGCGAATCGGGCACCCCGACGCCCGTCGGGTGGGACGACCACGCGAACGGCCGGAAGGCGTACGTCATGGTGTACACGCCGTCGATCTTGACCACGCGCGGGTCCTGCACGCTGCCGTACTCGCTGCCCGCCATCGCCGGGGTAAACACCGGCTGGTCCGTCACGTGCGTGAAACGCACTCCGTCGTCGCTTTCGAGCAGGCCGATGTAGCAGTGGAACGGGCGAAGCTGCCCCGCCGCCCGCTCGTACAGATAGAACCGGCCGTCGTCATCAAGGATCACGCCGGGGTTGAAGACCGTCGCCATCCGCCAGGGGTACAGGCCCGGCACGACGATGGGGTTCTCGGGGCACCGGGTAAACGTCAGGGACATCCCTTCTCCTCACCTTCATAGGCCGCTTCCAGGACCGTCCGGTATACCAGGCGGTTGGGGATGAAGCGCTCGAAGAACGGCGTATCGTCGTCCTGAAGCCACTTCGACAGCGCGGCTGCCACCCCGGCCGAGCGTGAGATGCCGGCCTCGCACTGACAGACGATCAGACGCGCCGCGTCCCGGTGCTGCCGGACGAACCGGACGACGGCGCGCGCGTCGTCGGCCGTCACCGTCACCCGGTCCCGCTGGGCACGGTCCGCGTCGTGGAACTGGAGGCGCAGCACCCCCAGGCAGTGCGGCGATTCGGCCACGACCGCCTCCGGCGCGCCGCTGTCGGTGATCGAGACGACGATGTACGGCAGGTCCGGCTTCACCGTCCGCACCTCGGCGCGGCCGAGCACCAGGAACTGCATCGTGGGCCCGGGGATCATCTCACGCAACATCGACATCGGACA
The DNA here is from genome assembly GCA_902805585.1 of uncultured Armatimonadota bacterium. Lineage (GTDB taxonomy): Bacteria > Armatimonadota > Armatimonadia > Armatimonadales > Armatimonadaceae > CADCTO01. Next base: position 12,079 of record CADCTO010000387.1, read on the forward strand.
AACGCTTTCCTGACCTCGGGATCCGCGCCCGCGTTCTGGTCCTTGATTGTACCGCACCTACCCGGCTCGGGCGCTTTACCGCAGGCGCCGTGCGATGCGATACAGGGAGTAACACAGCCGTCGAGGAGGCGCACGGGTTGCCGGGGCACAACGCCAACAACGCGAAACGGTGTTCGAAGCGGGGGCGCGGCGCGCTCACGGTGTCGCGCGCGGAGGCCGAGTTCGCGCGTCACCTGAAGGCGCTCGGCCTGGCGGACGAGACCGCGTACCGCGCGTGGTGCCGGGACAACGGGTTCGGGACCGGGCTGCAGAAGACGTGGCAGGAGCGGCGCGATGAGCGCCTCGCCCGTTGCAAGCGCGCGGACCAGGAAAGCGCCGACGCTGCGTTCCGGGAGCACCTCCGGGCGCTCGGATTGGCAGACGCAGTGGCCTACGCCTCCTGGTGCCGGGAACGCGGCTTCGGCGCGTCGCACCAGAAGACCGCCCCGCAGCGCCGTCAGGAGGAGGAGGCCGCGCGGCGGGAGCGCGCACAGGCGGCCATGGTGACGTCGCGGCGACAGGACCGGCGGCCGGAAGAACTGCTGCGCTGCCTGCACCGCGGCGAGGCGCTGCCGGGGGCGCCGATGAGCCCCGTCCTGCGGCAGGTGCGGGACGCGTTCGCGCTTCCGGGCAACCGCAGCCGTACCGGCGACGCCTTCCTCCGGCTGCTGCTCCACGCGCAGAAATGTTCGCGGCTCTTGGCCGTCGAACCGGTCATCCCCGCGCTGGGGGAGCAGACGGGGAACACGTTTGTCGATGCGCTGCTCGCACTCGCCCGGCATGAGCGGGACTGGCTTCGTCCGCCGGAGGACTGGCAGCCCGACTCGAAAAGCAGCCACCGCCAGTTCGCCGCGCTGGCCCGCCACCTCCTGGCCCGGTACCCCGTCCCGCCATTCATGGACTCCGCCTGGTTCCGCGGGGACGCCCCGGCGGCGCGCGAGCAGCAGGGGTGGTTCAAGCACGTCGGCGGCGGGCAGAACATCCGCACGGCGGCGGGCCTGCCCGTCACGCTGACCAAGCGTGCCGCGCATCTCTTCCCCGAGGCGCCCCGGGAGTACACGGTCGAAGCCGCGCTGCGCTGGGCGCAGATCCGCGCACTTGGCGGCGGCGACGATCTGGTGCGCGCGGTAGTCGCCACGCGGCTGGGCGAGCGGTTCGAGGACGAAGCGTTCTGGGTGTCGGTCCTGCACTTCTTCGTGAACAACCCCCTGCTCGACCGCGCCTGGGTCGGCCCCATCGTCGACTACATAGCGTTCCGACGTGAAGCGGCCCGCGAGGCCGAGGGGCCGGCAGGCGCAGAGCCGCACGGGCCACCGCCGGACCCGAACTTCTCGATGAAAGGCCGGACCGCTGTCGCTCTGACACGGCTCGTGGAGGAGTGGCACCGGGAACTCGCGCGCGAGCAGACGAAGCCGCCCGTCGCGTGGGAGCCGTCGGGGATCAGAGGCTTTCTCAGCGACGACCCCGAGGGCGAACCGGTGCGCTGGACGATCACCGAGCTGTTGTCCGCCCGCGAGTTGGCCGACGAGGGCCGGGAGATGCGCCACTGCGTCGCCTCGTATGCGCGCTCCTGCGCGCGCGGCCAACAGTCGATCTGGTCGCTCCAGATGCACGCGCCCGACGGCCGCCCCCCGCGCCGGGTCATGACGATCGCGGTCAACAACGCCCGCCACATGATCACGCAGGCCCGAGGCCGCTGCAACCACCTGCCCGGCGACCGGCGCGCCAGCGCCCGACTCGACGACGCCCCCGACTTGATGAAACGCTGGGCCGCGCAGGAACGGCTCGGGATTGCGTCGCACTTGTGATGCGCCCTCAACGCTTTGGCGCCTCGAGATCCGGCACGGGCTCCCGCCCCGCCAGTTCCACCTCTACCGCGCGGTGCTCATACCCCTCCGGAGGTGCGGCCGGCGGGTGGTTCAGGAAGCTGGTCACGATCTTGTCCAGATAGTGCGGGAGTGGGTCGTGACGGAATACCAATTCCTCCCGGGCCTTTGCCGGGTCCAGGAACGACATCCAGCGCCCGCTGAAGGGCGAGATATCCTCGGGACGGATGCCTGCCGCCTCGATGCGTTCCCGCGGCACGGGGACCAGACGGGGCTTTGCACCGAGGAGGTCAGCCAGAAGAGTCAGCAGTTCCGCGAGCGTCGGCGTTTCCTCCTGCGCCAGGTTGAACGCCTGGCCGAAGGTCTTCGTGTCGCCCAGCAGGGCCGCGATAGCGCGGGCGACGCTGTCGCCGTACACGTGGCGCATCGGGACGTCGCCCCCGTCGGGCAGCAGGATCAGGCCGCCGTCGAGCAGGCGCCACAGATACTCCTCAAGGCGGCGCTCGTAGTCGCGCTCCCCGTTCACGATGGGGATGCGGAGCCGCGTCGACGGGAAGCCCTGCGCGGCCCACGCCCCCGCCAGCACGTCTTCCGCGGCGCGTTTACCCACGCCATAGCGCCAACCCGCGCGCTCGCGAATGTCCGATGGCTCGGGCACGACGGTTCCGTCGTAGTCGGTTTCGCGGGCGGGGCGCGGGCACCCGTCTCGCACCAGATACACCTGCCCCGTACTGATGAAGACGTAGTGGCCGACGCGCCCGTCGCCCAGCGTCTCGACCACGCTGCGCGCGTCCGCACCGGTGTAGGCGGCGAAATCGACCGCCGCGTCGAAGCGGCGGCCCGCCAGGACCCGCGCGAAGTCGGGCGTGGTGCGGTCGGCCAGCAGGTGTTCGACCCGTCCACCGAACGGGTCCGGCCCGGTGCCGCGGTGCAGGAGGGTGACCCGGTGCCCGCCCGCCAGCAGGCGCCAGGTGAGCAGGTAGCCGACGAAGCGCGTGCCGCCGACGATCAATACGTCCATGACTTGCCTGCGCCGCCGTCTATTTCACCCGAAGCTCACTCGCCGACCGGACCAGCCAGTCGAACAGGCGCTGAAACTGGGGGTAGTCGGCGGCGCACTCTTCCGGGTGGAACTGGACGCCGAGGACCGGCCGCCCGTCTTCGGCCTCGATTCCCTCGACCACTCCGTCACGCGCTCGGCTGTTGACGCGCAGGCCGGCGCCCAGCCGGTCCACGGTCTGGTGGTGGTAGCTGTTGACCGCGGTCACGCCGCTCTCCAGGATCCGGTGGAGCAGGGTGCCGGTCTCGATGTCGATGCTGTGCAGCAAAACCACGTCGGTGCCGTGGGAGTAGTGGTTGATCGGGTCCTTGACCTGGGTCGGGATGTCCTGGATCAGGGTCCCGCCGAGTGCGACGTTCAGGAGCTGCGCGCCCCGGCAGACGGCCAGGATCGGCAGGCCGCGTTCCAGGGCCAGCCGGGTTACCGTGAACTCCATCTCGTCACGGACGGGGTCCTGGTACTTGCTCTGCGGGTGGGGCTCCTGCCCGTACACCAGTGAATTGACGTCGCCGCCGCCGGTGAGGAGGAGCGCGTCCGCCGCCTGCACGGCGGCCTCCAGCGCCCCCGTGTCGGGGATGCAGGGGACCAGGAGCGGCGCGCCCCCCGCGCGCACCACGGCCTGGATGTAGTCCATGTTGCAGCCGGACGTGATGGTCTGCACGGACCCCTGGGGGGTCACCTCATTGCGCTTTCCGCAGGCGATGAGGATAATCGGCTTGGGCATGGCTTCCTTTTCCGCGCGCGCCTTCAGGCGATTCGTGTCAGCAGTGTACCCTGCTGCTCGACGATATCGCGCCGGATCAGGCCCCGCTCGATCAGGCGCTCGACCATCGCGTCGGCGACCGGCGGCGGGTACGACATCGCCTCGCGCGAGCGGTAGAAATGCGTGCCCTCACCGATGACGGCCAGATGCTCGGCCAGGATCGCGTCCTCGTCCGGGAGGGGCACGGGATCGAGCGCCGACGCCTCGGCGACGTACGCGTCGAAGATGTCCCAGTGGCGCGCGAGCTTGGAGTAGGCGGACGCCAGCAGGTAGGTGTCCGGATAGCGCTCGGCGAGCCCGAGCGCCCAGTCGGCCTGACACACACGCTTCTCGATCATCGCGTTGACCAGACGCAGGTCGGAGCGCCGGGCGCCCAGGGCTCCCAGAGCATCCGCGCACTCGTCGAGCATCTCGTCGAGGATCTCCGCGACCGGTCGCGGCGTTCCCTTCCACGCGAACGTCGCCTGCAGGCCGTGCCGCGCGGCCGACCAGCGGTTGGTGAGCGCGTCGCGGTAGGCTTCGGCCGAGGGGCGTTCCTGGTCCTTAAACGTTCCCTGGTAGTGGACGTAGGCAGCGACGAAGGTCGCCATCTCGGCGAGCAGGCGGCGCGACGACGCGCAGTCCGGAACGCGCACCTCCACGGTCGGCGCGCCCTGCATCTTGGTGCCGGCGTCGAAGCCCCACGTCCCCTGCGAGAAGGCCGGGTCCCGCACGTCGGCCGGCCGCGTGCAGCCGTGCGCCTGGTACCGGACGCGGTAGCTCTTGTAGCCGCCGATGCGCCCCCCGGCGAACGGCGAGTTGGCGGCCAGCGCGGCGAAAGCGGGCGTGTACGCGAGCAGCCGGTGCTCCAGATGGATGCCGCCGCTCTCGTCGTGGATGGTGCCGACGTGGATGTGCGAGGCGTTGAACATGGGCTCGATGGGGTGCGCGCCCGCCGGGAACAGGTCGCAGTCCCATTCGCGCACCGCCTGCGTCGCCCGGTCCGTGACGGTCCGGATACGCTCCCAGATCTGGTCCAGCGACGCGTTGACGCCCATGGCGCACTCCAGGGTGTTCCAGTCGATATGGACGGGCAGGCCCAGGTCGCGCTCCAGCGCGCCGGCGAACGCCGCGATCTTGTCGGTCTGCACACAGCGCTCCAGCCGGTCGACCACCATGATCTCCCAGTCCGTGCTGAAGGTCCGCGGGTCGAAAAGGTTCATTCGGGTCTCCTGGCGGGGATACCACCCGCCTCGGCGTCGAAGGCGTCGCTCATCTGCCCGCCGGGGAAGTCTGCCGTGCCGCAGGCGGCGAGGCCGACGGCGGGCAGCAGGATCTGTCTCAGGTCCGCGGTGCGTGTCTCGCCCCCGAGCGTGAAGCGGGCCCCTTCTTCCGTTTTCCCGGCGCGCAGCCGGGCGATCAGGGCGCATCGGACACCCCCGTCCGGCAGGGGCGCGCGGCAGGCGACCCAGGCGCCTTCCGGCATCGCCCCCGCCGCCTCGCCCGCCGATATCGCGAGCTGGAAGCCAACGGCCTCATCGGCGCGCACCGGCTGGAACGGCCAGTACGGCTCCAGCGTGATGACGTTCGGCCCGTGCCAGACCGCCAGGTGCGGCGGGGTCTGCCGGTCGAACAGGTACAGGAGGTACGAGCGGCGGTGCGGGTGCTCGACCAGCGCCCAGCCGTCCTTCATCTTCCACCCGTCGAACCGCCACTGATCGTTCACTTCGGCGGAACGGGCGGCGGCCAGCCGGTCCTCGTGGGCGCAGAGCACGCGGCTGCCGCCCGTGCCATTGCGCTCGGGCGCGGACGCCGCCCGGAAGCTCAGCCCGACGCCGAACAGGTCGTCGATCGGCTCGCGCGGCGGCTTGGGATCTTTGCTCTCGTCCTTGCCCTTGCCGAACCGGAAGTCGCGGGAAAGGGTGATGAGCGGCAGGTCGTCGTAGACGGCGTAGGCGACGGACGTGCGCAGGTTCTGGCCCTCGTCCACGACGCCCTCCAGGTCGATGCGCGTGGCCCCGCCCTCGCGCCGGATCGCGCCGAGGCTCAGGCCCGCCGTGTCCAGCTTGTCGGACCATTGCCAGCCCGTCCGGAAACGGTCCGTGTGGCCGCCCTCGTGGAATGGCGTCTGGATGCGGTCGGCCGGGCGGGCGAAGTGGTCCAGATCCCGGCCGCGCTCCCGCAGCGCCGCGATGCCGCCGCCGTGCGAGGCGCCGGAAACGTCGACCACGAACCAGGGGTTTTCGCACCGATACCGCTCGCCCTCGAGAAGCGCGATCTTTCGCGCCCACGGCTCGCCCGCGGGAACGATCGTGGCCGCCGCCTGAAAGCGGTCGCAGGTGACCGCGAAGGTGACGGGCAGCGCGGGCGCAATATCGAAGAAGACGGAGGTCGGGACGGACGCCGTGAAACCGCCGTCACCGTCGGGTGTGAAGGCGGCGGAGTGGACGCGGCCGTTGGCGCGCATCTCGAACTCCGGGGGCTTGTCGTCCTTCCACCAGCGCAGGCGGACCTCCAGGGTCGGTGGCAGCGCGCCGTGAGCGAGGGGCGGGTCGATTCGGAGCGGATACAGCCAGGGCGCGGACTCGCGCGGCGTCAGCACGATGCTGTCCCCCGGCCCGCCGATCTCGCGCGCGTCTCCGGCGCTCCGGGATACGGTCAGCACCTGGTCCTTCAGCCATTCCGGCGGCGCGCCCCGCCGCGGCAGCACGCACGCCGCCTTGAACCGGACGCGGTAACGCGAAGATGCGTCAGCGGCGTCGGGACTCTCCTCGCGGGTAATGCCGGCGATCTTTCCGAGCAGTGCGTCCATGCAGCCTCCTGGGCACAGCGGGCGTCGGGGTTTCGGCGGTGCCGGTCCGGCACTCCAGCGCGTACGCCCCAAAGCGGAACGTACGCGCGGGCGGCGGTCTTTCTTCGACCGCCGCCCCCGGAGGCTTTATCGCCGCGCCCGGCCGCTTTGCTCAGGACTTTGCGGGCGGTTTCTCGGGGCATCTCCCGCTCAGGCGCGCGGCGGCGGCGGGTCCGGGTGTTCCAGGTCGCTGAGCAGGAGGTTCAGGGCGTTCACGGAGATCTGGATCTCCCAGATGGACAGGGCGAGCGAGCCGATGAGCAGCACCAGGCTGGCGCCGAAGATGAACTTGCCCGCCGCGACGCCGCCCGCGAACAGGACGAACATGCACACGACGCACAGCAGCAGGCTCGAAACGCCGAGCGCCTGCATGTTGCGGATGAGCACGACGCGGTGCCGCAGGTTAGCTATCTGCCCGATGATCCGCGGGTCGCGGTTGTCCTGGTACTGCGCGTGGAGATTCCGTATCAGCGCCGCGAGCGCCAGGAAGCGGTTGGTGTAGGCGAGCAGCAACAACGACACGGCCGGGAACAGCAGGGCGGGCGTCGTCAGCGTGATTTCCATGCCGGCTTGTGCGCCGCCGTCAGCGCCCCTCCCCTTCCCCCTCGCCGGGTTTACTGCTCTGCTAACTCATTTTCCCAGTCCTGGGCGCGCTCGAACCAGGCGATGACGGCAGTCCGTTGCGTAACTAACGTCCTGAGCCAGGCCGTGACCGGTGACTCCATCCCGTCGAAGGGCGTGTTTGAAGAAAGGTGGCGCTCCATCCAGCCGAGCACCTGCTCCGCCTGAGTGACGCCGTACCCCAGGAGCGCGAAGATCGGGACGGGCATGAGTTCGTCCGCGAGGTGGCGACGGTAAAAACACACCGGCGCGACCACGGACATCAGGTGATAGGCCGCGCTCTCGGCGTTGGTGCTGAACGCCATCGCGTTATTGAACGCGTCGATGGCGTCTGCGACCGTTTCGTCGGTGACGCTCTCGTCGCCGCGTCGCACCGCTTCGATCACGGTATCGACGGACTGCTTTGCCTCGGAAAACGTCATCGGCTCCTCGCTGCCCGGCGGACCAACGTTCGATGGCCGGCCCGGCGCCGATCGAGGTTCAGTTCCCGCGTCGTCCGCCGCCCCGGGCAGAAACTTTCTTATGCTCGCCCTCGGACCGCTGGTCGATAATCGGGGTGTCCGCCGGCAGAGCGATGCGGTTCAGATCGACCA
>CADCTO010000388.1 GCA_902805585.1 uncultured Armatimonadota bacterium
TTGCCGAGTTGGAGAACCGCCGGCTGACGGTCTACAAGGGCAACTACTCGCACTTCCGGCGCCAGAAGGAGGAGCGGCTGCTGGCGCAGCAGGGGCTGTACGAGCAGCAGCAGGCAGAGATCGGGCGGCTGCGCGACCTCATCAAGCGCAACATGGGGGCGGACGCCAACGCGAGCAACATCCGCCACAAGACGCAGGGCCGGATCGACCGAATGGAGAAGGTGGAGGCGGTGCGTACCGACGGCCGCACGGTCCGGGCGCGCATCGACGCCAAGGGGGCCGGGCGCATCGGGCGCGAGGTCGTTCGATTGTCCGGCCTGTCCAAGGCGTACGGCGACCGGATTCTGTTCGCGCACCTGGACGCCGTTGTCGAGCGCGGCGACCGGGTCGGGCTGGTCGGGCCGAACGGGGCGGGCAAGACGACCCTGGTCCGCATCCTGCTCGGCGACGAAGCCCCTACGGCCGGGACCCTGGCGTTCGGGCACAACGTCCGCCGCGCCTACTTCTCGCAGCACGCGACCGACGACCTCGATGCGGGACGCACCGTCCTCCAGACCCTGACGGACGAGGCCGTGACGTTTACGGAGACCGAGGCGCGCAACTACCTGGCCCGGTTCCTCTTCACCGGCGACGACGTGCACAAGCAGGTGGCGATGCTTTCCGGCGGCGAGAAGAACAAACTGGCCCTGGCGCGGATGCTTTTGGAACCGTGCAACCTGCTGATCCTGGACGAGCCGACGAACCACCTGGACATCGAGTCGGCCGAGACGCTGACCGAGATGCTCGAAAACTACGAGGGCACGCTGCTCCTGGTGAGCCACGACCGGTACCTGCTCAACGCCGTCACGACCAAGACCCTGGGCCTGACCGGCGACGGCGGCGTGACGTTTGTCGAGGGCAACTACGCTGCCTGGAAGGAAGCCCGGGAAGCCGCGCAAACGGGGCCCGCGCCGAAGACAAAGGCCGCCGCTGCGCCGGCGCCCGTTCCCGCGTCCGCGCCTCCGGCCATGAACGCCCGCGACCTGAGCAAGGCCCGCATCAAGGCGCGTGAGGCCGTGGAGAAGGCGGAACGCGGCGTCCAGACGCTGGAGGCCCGCCTGGCCGAGGTCGAGGCCGCGCTCGTCTCCGGCGGGCGCGACGCCGATCTGGTCGCCCTGGCCGCCGAACACACGCGCCTGCGCGCGGAGGTAGACACGGCGATAGCCGATTGGGAGCGGGCCGTGGCGGAGCAGGACGGGCTGGGATGACGCGGGCCGGGCGACACTTCCCCAGCCACGCTCTTTACAAGCCACATCGGCCCCGGCGATACAGCGCCGTATGAAACTTAAAGATCAGTGTCGGCCCACCGGGGAGGGTTATTATACGCTGGACACAAGCCCGGGCGCTCCCGTCCGCCTCTTCCTCAACGAGAAGCTGTTCGCCGAGAGCGAGGAAGGGCTGTACGCGCAGGTCAGGGCCGCGGCCGAGTATCCGGGCGTGCTCGACGTCGTCATCACGCCGGACGCGCACGTGGGTAACACGGTCCCGGTCGGCTGCGTCATCGCGACAGACGGCACGCTGCTCCAGGCGCCGGTGGGCTACGACATCGGCTGTTTCGTCGGTGACACGCTCGTTCCCACCGTTGACGGGGCTTCCCACACGCTTCGTGCGCTGGCTGACCGTGGCGGTGAGCACCTTGTTTTTGCAATCACTTCGGAGCAGAAGGTCGTCGTCGCGAAAGCTACCGCGAGGCGGACGCGGATCGCCGCTCCGCTGGTGCGCGTGACGCTGGACAACGGTCGCGAGATCGTGTGCACGCCCGACCACGAGTTCCTGCTGCGCGACGGCACCTACCGCACTGCGAGCGCGCTATCTCCCCAAACGTCCTTGATGCCGTTCTACGGCGGCCGGGACAGGGACGGCTACGCTCTCGCGCTTCACCCCGCCACCGGACGCTCCCAGCGCGTTCACTGGATGATGGCGCGCGGCGGCTTCCTCGGGGACATCCCCAAGTTCCCGGAACAGAAAACGGTGATCCATCACCGCAACTTCAACCCGGCGGACAACCGCCCGGAAAACCTACAGTTCATGGGCGACCGGGACCACCAGCGGTACCACCGGGCCAACGTGGAGAAGCACACGCACTGGCAGTCGGAGGAGTTCGAGCGGAAACGTAAGGCGGCCCTGGCCGCGAAAGCGGCGACGCCGGAAGGCCGCGCGTTCATGGCCGAGCGGGGCACAAAGAACCTCCGCGCCTACATGGAGGGCCACCCGGAACACTTTCAGCAGGCTGTCGCCGGGAACGGCGAACAGGGTAAGCAATTCCTCGTTGCCTACAATCGGAGCGAAAAGGGGCGGGCCCGGTCGAGCGAGATCGGTAACCGCATCTACACCTGTGAGGTCTGCGGCGCCAAAGTGCGCAGCGGCCTGGGCCTTTCCAGCCACCGGCGCTGGAAGCACGGCTACAACCACAAGGTCGTTTCGGTGGAACCGCTGGGCGTAACCGCCGATGTCTACTGCCTTTCAGTCCCTGGTTACGGCAACTTCGCCCTTGACGCCGGCGTCTTCGTGCATAATTGTGGGATCATGTCGTTCCGGTCGGACGTGCCGCACACGAAGGGGCTAGACGAGAAGCTGCGGCGCAAGTTTTCCGAGGAGGTCATGAAGCGCATCGGCCTGGGACTGGGGCAGCGCGGGGTCTTCTCGTTCACGCACCGGGAGTTCCAGGAGATCATCCGGCAGGGGGCGACGGCGCTGGGCTACGCGCGCACGAGCAGCGAGCGGGACTTTATCCCGGTCGACGATGACTGGGAGCCGCCGCAGAAGGCGGTCGACCGGGGCATCGGGCAGCTAGGCAGTTTGGGCTCGGGCAACCATTTTTGTGAATTACAACATGACGAAAACGGCCGCCTGTGGGTGATGGTCCACACCGGCAGCCGCGGCTTCGGCTATCAGCTCGCGACGCACTACCTGGAGGCCGGGCGCGAGGAGCAGCGAAAACGTGGCGTCTCGGGGCGGCGGGTCGAGGCGGGCGCATATTTCGAGCCGGATTCGCCGCACTGGCGCGGCTACAAGAACGCGGTCGCGGCGGGCGGGAACTTCGCCATCGCGAATCGGCTACTGCTGTGGCAGCAGGTCGGGACCGCGTTCCGGCGCGTGTTCGGGCAGGAGCCGGAACTCGTCTATGAGATCAGCCACAACCTGGCCCAGGAGGAGGTGCTCCCGGACGGGCGGGCCGCCTGGGTCCACCGCAAGGGCGCGACGCGCGCCTTCCCGGCCGGGCACCCGATGCTCGCGGGCACGCCGTGGGAGGCGACCGGGCACCCGGTCCTGATCCCCGGCTCGATGGGCGACACGTCGTATGTTTTGACCCCGAAGGCGGGCGCCGCCAAATCCCTGTTCTCGGTCAACCACGGGTGCGGGAGGCGGATGAGCCGGGGCGAGGCCCGGCAGCGCCTGACGCAGAGCGGTGTGAACAAGCAAATGAAGCGGCTGAACGTCCTCGTCAACGCGGGCGGGGACGTGCCCATCGACGAGTCGCCCGACGTCTACAAGCCGGCGAAAGACGTGATCGCGGCGGTCGTGGACGCCGGGCTGGCCGAGGTGACGACGACGCTGACTCCGATCGCGAGCATCAAGGGCGTGGACTGACCGGTGTCGCCGGGCGCGAAATCGCGCCGGGGGTATCGCTGCTCATCCCCCGCGGGGCCGCAGCCCCTTCGTGAACGCCCGCGCCGATGGAGACGACGTCGAGGAGCGGGACCAGCGACACGTCGCCGTGGCACAGTAGGCCGGCTCGGGCGGCCCCGGCCACGGCGGCGATGGCGCGCTGCGCGGCCTCAGGGCCGGCGGCGACGGCCTCCCGTTTCACTCGACAGCCCGGGGGAAGCTGGCGCGCCGGCGGCCCGGGTGTGCCCGCCGGCGGGCTTCTGTCTACACAGGTGACCATCGGGGCGTGCCCGCGGCGGGGGATGCCGCGGGCACGCCCCGTCGGGGGTGGGGTCGGGCTAGAGGACCGGGCCGGAGCCGTCCTGCCTGAGGATGGGTCTGCCGCCCGCCGAGTACACGGTTTTGCCCCACAGGAAGTTGTTGGGGTCCAGCGTGCGGTCCACCTTGAACCATTTGGCGTGGCCGTCGGCGAAGACGTAGTTCGAACCGCCCGCGTGCCGGTCGCACTGGGTGTAGGAGATGCGCAGCGACGAGGTGCTGAAGGCCGTGAAGCCCTTGCTGCACTGCTGGCGGGCGGTCGGGACGTCCGCCGCGTAAATCGTGCCCGTCCCGTCCTCGGAGTCGTAGACGCCGGTCGAGCTGCCTTCGCCGAGCCCGTTCGTCGGGCGGTGCGACTTGTTCGCAGCGGTTCCGCCGCCCGCGGAGGTGCCGGCCAGCGCCGCGAGGTTGTTGGCGATCTCGGCGATCATGATCACGTCGGCGGGGGTGTCCACCGCGGCGTCCGAGACGACGTTCATGCCGGCGCTCGTCGCGGTGGCAGTGCTTTTGTAGCGCGGGAAGATCACCTCGTTGGCGATGTAGCCCGAGATCTGGGCCTGGGTGTCCAGAGCCGGGAACGTGGGCGGGTGGCCGCCGTCCGGGTGGCTCGGGCACCGGAACACACCTTCGTTCTTGATGTAGGGCTGGACGACGCCGGACCACGTGGAGTAGCCCTGCGAGCTGTTCGTGTCGTTCTTGTACACGTAGGCGAACGGGTACCTCTCGTCGTAGTCCTGCTTGTACTGCATGATCGCCAGCCCGATCTGCTTCTCGTTGGACAGGCAGGACGCCTGCCGGGCCTTCTCGCGGGCCTGGGCGAAGACCGGGAACAGGATCGCCGCCAGGATCGCGATGATGGCGATCACGACGAGCAGCTCGATCAAAGTGAATGCTCTGCGTTCACCCGGGGTGATCGCGCGCCGTGCGCCGGTTGTGCCGGGGCGCGCCCCGCCTTTTGTGAGCACTGTCATGAGAGATTCTCCTTCTCCGCACCGGGGCAACCTCTCGCCGTTGCCAGCCGCACACAGTGTACGGGCCGGACATTAAGCCGGTGTTAAGCCGCGGTTAAGGGAAGATTAAGCTTTCGTCCGCGGCGCGTCATACTTTCCGGGCGCGGGTAAGACAGGGCGAGGGGGCGAGCATGAGCCGGAAAGACGACAGCCCGAAGAAGCGGCCCAAGCGCACGCGGCGCGAGGTGCGCCTGGTGGTGCCATTCGAGGTGAAAGCCCGCTCCGAGGCGGACGCGGCCTCCACGGCCATGCAGTGGCTGCTGGGCCTGCTGGCCACCGCCAGGGAGCCGGCGGAGATCACCGTCTACCCGCCCGAGCCCTACCGACCCGGCGGCGACACCGACCGGGCCGACGCCAGGCTCGACGATCCGGGCGCTCCCGGCCGCCCTGGCGGCGCGCACGAACCGGAGGAGGAATCGCCTTCAGGTGGGGGTTGAGGCTGCGTCGTCGTTTCGTAAAGGCGGGCGGGTTTCGGGCGACGGGGCGCGTGGAAAGACACAGAAAAGACCAACGACGACGCGAGCGAGGGCCACCATCTCATGAGCCATGGCGACGCGATGCTGGATGACAAAGGAATGGTGACCGCCTGCCCGCATTGCGGGCAGAAGAACCGGGTCCCCTACGAGCGGCTGGGGGAGACGGGGATCTGCGGCAACTGCAAGGCGGCGCTCCCATTCCCGTCGGCTCCGCTGGAGATCGGGCAGGAGGCGCAGTTCCTGCGGCTCATCGGCGGAACGGTGCCCGTGCTGGTGGACTTCTGGGCGCCGTGGTGCGGGCCGTGCCGGATGGTCGCGCCCGAGATGGACAGGGTGGCGGCCGGCGCCGGGGGGCGGTTCCTGGTGGCGAAGGTGAACACCGAGGCGCTACCCGCGCTCGCGCAGCGCTACCAGATCCAGGGCATCCCAACTATGGGCGTCTACGTGTCCGGCCGCGAGCTGGCCCGCACGTCGGGGGCGCGTCCCGCCGCGGCCATCGAAGCCTTCGTCCGGCAGGCACTGGCGGGCTGAAAAATGTCCAGGCAAGAGGCCCCGGCCGACGCGAAGAAGATCGCCGTCCCCACGCCGCGCACGCCGGACGACGCGCGGCTGCTCGACGCGGTGCAGCACAAGGCGTTCGCCTTCTTCTGGAACGAGTCGCACCTCCAGACCGGCC
>CADCTO010000389.1 GCA_902805585.1 uncultured Armatimonadota bacterium
ATCGTCACCGCCACGTCGACCGGCGACTGCCAGGTCTACGACATCACGGGGGAGCGCGTGCTCGACGAGCGCGGCGACGGCCTCCACGTCAGCCGGATGACCCTGGACCTGGACCGCGGCATCTACCACGAGAACTTTAACCTCGACAAGCGCGACCGGCTGCTGCGCGAGCGCGGCGGCGACGTGCTGCTGGAGAAGTCCCTGCCGCGCGAGGAGTGGTTCGTCCTGAAGGCAAAACGGCCGGGCGTGAGCGCGCGGTCGCTGGCCCGTGCGTACGGACTGGAGGAGCTGCCCGACTATCTCACCCGCAGCCGCCGCGAGATAGACCAGATGCGCGGCGCGGGGTTCCCCGCCTGCGGACCGGCGGGATGAAGCCGGAGAAGGTTTCTTACCGATGACAAACTTCCGGGCTCTCGGCATAGCGGTGTTCGTCTTCTCGTTCGGGGCCTGCTTGCTGGCAGGCCGCCCCGTTCGCGCCGGAACGTACGGGGCCACGCTCGCTCCCCCGAAACCGGCCGGAGCGGTCATCGTGCCCGCCTCCAAAGGCGCCCTCGCGGCGGCGATCGCCTCTCACGGCACGAACACCACCTTCTTCCTCAAAGCAGGCGTCCACACCGGCAACGGCGAGATGCGCCCCAGGGCGGGATCCGCGTTTATCGGCGAAGCGGGCGCCGTTCTCGACGGGGAGAACGTCGCCCCCCGCTGCTTCAAGCACGATTCGGGCGTGATCCCCTATTCCGCCTCCGCGCCCCGCTACGTCGTCACGTTGCGCAACCTTGTCATCCGGAACTATGCGCCGCCCGATCAGGAATGCGCGGTCATGGCCGAGGGCACCGGACGCGGGTGGCAGAGGGTGCTTTCCGACCCCGCCGACCGCAACGGCTGGCTGCTCGACCACTGCACGTTCACCGCAAACCGCGCGGGCGGCGCGTTCCTCGGCTCGGCTTCCACCGCCCGGAACTGCCTGGCCTCCAGGAACGGCCAACTCGGCTTCAAGGCCACCGGGCGCAGGGTGCGGTTCCTGGCCTGCCGGTCCACGGCCAACAACCCGGCGCGCACGTTCAACTACTTCTGGGAAGCCGGCGGCATGAAGTGCTGGAACGTCAAGGACCTCCTGATCGACGGCGGCGAATACGACCACAACGGCGGCTTCGGCGTGTGGACCGACTACGCGTGGGACGGCAACGTCATCCGCAACGCCCGTTTCCACGACAACCTTCGTGCGGGAATCACCGTCGAGATGACGATCGGCGTCGAGGTCACGGGCTGCACGCTGAGCCGTAACGACGCCGACGGGATCGCCGGGACCATCCCGTCGGCGTTCCGCCCGTGGGACAAGTCGCCGAAGTCCGGCCCGGATCTGCGGACGGGGGAGATCTTCCTGTTCAACGCCTCCGGCACGGGGACCTACGTTGACGCGGCCACCAAGGCCGCCCACCCGTTCACCGGCAAGACCCGGATTCACGGCAACCATATCCGCAGCGGCAACGGCGGGGTCCTGTGCCTGTATCAGGACCGGGGCGGTATCAACCCCCTCGGCGCTCAAATGCAGGGTTCGCGGAACGGGCCCGTGTCCGGGTTGGGCGGGATCCTCGTCGAAAACAACGAGATAGCCTGCGTCGCCGGCTACGCCGCCGGGGTGAACACGCTCGTCAACCGCGATTACAAAGACGCCGCCGGCTCCTGGGGACCGATTCCCGCGGCCCAGGCGAAAACGCAGTACCAGGCAGCCGTCTATCGCCGCAACCGGTACTCCGGAAGCCGCCTCACGTTCTGCGTGCCCAAAGCGGTGGCCGCGCAGGGCGGAAGCGCCGCCAGCGTCTGGGATTGGAACGAGCGCACCGATGTGGATCTGGCGAAGTGGCGGGCGCTCGGACACGATTCCACCTCGACCGCGCGCAGGTGACTTTCCTGCCGCCGTCCCGAAAACCTACGGCATATACGCAAGCAAAAGAGGTATTGACCATGGAAAGCGTCGTCTTCGGCCTGATCGGGGCGGGCGGGATCGCGCAGTCGCAGCACCTGCCCAACCTTTCCCGTGCCCCGCACGCCTTTCTGAAGACCGTCTGCGACGTGCGCGAGGACGTGCTCCGACAGATGCAGCAGAAGTACTCCGTTCCGCACGCGACCGCGGACTACCGGTCTCTGCTGTCCGACCCGGAGATACGGGCCGTAGTCGTGGCGACGCGTGAGGACATGCAGGCGGCGCTCACCATCGAGGCGCTGCGGGCCGGCAAGCACGTGTACGTCGAGAAGCCGCTCGCCGAGACCAGCGAGGCGTGTGCCGACGTGGTCGCGGCTCAGCGCGAAACGGGCCGGTTCGTCGCGGTCGGATTCAACCGGCGCTTCGCGCCCGCGTACCGGAAAGCGAAGGAGATCGCCCGGGCGGAGGGCGGGGCGTGGAACATCCACTACCGGATCAGCGACGAGTACTGGCGCTGGGGCAAAGGCTACCCGCCGGGCGTGCGCGTCGTCCACGAGGTCTGCCACATCTTCGACCTGCTCCGCTGGCTGACCGACTCCGAGGTGGCGTCAGTCTACTGTGCCCAATCGCGGGCCGACGATGAAAGCCTCGTCCTCACGTTCCGCTCCGGCTGCGTGGCCTCGATCATGAGCAGCGGCTACGCGACGATGGACCTTCCCAAGGAGCGGCTGGAGATCATCACCGAACGCGGAGCCGTCACCGTCGAGGATTTCGTCGAGCTGCGCACCTTCGGCTTCGCGCACCGGGAACCGGTACTGCGCTTCGCCGGGCACACGCACCCGGACCGGGAGTTCACGCACAAGTATCTGCTGGAATCCGAGGGCGCGGCGGCCCTGTTCGCACTGCGCCGCCTGGCCTGGACGTTACGATACGCGGCGGAGGCGAATGTGCCGGCCGAGGGGCAGCAGCCGCCGCCGGACCCGCGCGAGGTGCGGCGCTACCTGAACGAAACGAGTCCACACTGGAATTACATGGTGGATAAGGGGTGGCTCCCCGCGCTGGACCACTTCGCGCAGTGCATCCTCAGGAATGAGCCGCCCGAAAACGCCGGGGCGCAAGACGGCTTGCGCGCCAGCCTGCTCAGCCACGCCGCCATCCGAAGCCGTGACACCGGCGCGGTCGTTTTTATGGACGGAGACGAAACAGGGTAGCAGCTCCGGTTCAAGGCATCCCGTCGGTGATCGTTAGATTTCGCGTATCCCGGCCAGGGCCGGCTTGATCCAGTCGAGCGTCCGCATCGGGGACTCGCTGTAGTTGTAGAACAGGACGCCGTCCGCGCCGCCCTCGTGGATGGCCTGTACGATGTCGCCGAGGTTCGCGGCGCTGGACACGGAGCCGAGCCCGAGCCGGACGCCCATGTAGAGTTCGTTATTGGCGGCCAGGCCCTGCTTCGCGGCGCGAGTCGAAGTGAGCACTTCGGCGGGCTGCTGTCCATAGACTCCGACGTTGAAAACGTCTACGACGGGGGTGGTGCGGGGGCTGGGGCCGCCGAGCAGGAACAGGCGCGCCGCCGACGGTCGCAGCGCGGCTTTGATCTCGTGGAGCAGGGTGTCCTCGACCTCCTTGCGGAACGCCTGGTAGCCGGCCAGTTCGGGGAGCGCGTCGGCGGCCTCGGGCGGGGTCTGCGGATGCCCCGGCGGTCGCTCCGGCGCGTGCGCCATGGCGGCTTCCAGCAGGACGCGCACGCCCGCCCGCAGGCGTGCGACCTCGATCTGCTCCGCCTCGGCCTTGCGGGTGCAGGCCGGGCAAAAACACAGGTCCATCAGGCTCCGCTCGACGGGCGTGAGCACCGTCAGGTCCCGCTCGTGATGGTGCCCGTGGGCGAGGCCCATGTAGCCCGGCGATTCCAATTGGACGGCGTGCAGGGGGAGGCTGTTCGCGAGGTCGCCGCACAGGGCGCACAGGTACGCACGCACCTCGTCGTTGGCCGGGCAGAGTGCGTGGGGATAGCGGTCGCCGAAGCAGTTGCGGACGGTGCATTCGGGGTGCAGGAGGCCCAGCCGCGTATTATGCGCGCAGACCGTCCACGAGACGAGTTTCAGGCCGTAGCGGTCCAGACGCTCCCCCGCCGCCCGCATCCAGTCGGTCTCCGCACAGACGGCGGCCACGCGGGGTTTGAGGACCGTCGCCTCGTACCGGTGCGGCGTCGGGTGGAAATAGACGCAACCGTCTTCGGGCATGTACGCGCGGTGCCGCGGGTTGTGCGGGTGGATAAACCAGCCGGCGTGGTACGCGCCAGCGAGGTGGAGCGCCGTCAGCCCGCTGTCCGCCGCCCAGCCCAGGACGGCATCGACCCCTTCGTCGGCCAGGTCCCACGCGAACGCCCACAGGCCGGCGTACAGGGCTTTTCTAGAGTTCGTCACGGGGCCACGCCGGTTTCAGGGTCCAGCACTGGAGCCGGGTCTGCTCCAGCAGGAGGGTCAGGTCCATGTTTTCCGGATGGATGATCCACTGCGGCAGGGCGCGGGCGACGTCCCGCGCGACGGCTTCCGCGGCGACCGGGTAGGGGGCGTCGGCGGGCCCGGAGACCCGCTCTTGCCCCAGGAGCGCTTCCGCGAGCGCAACAAAATAGGTGCCGAGCCCCAGAGACCGGCCGCCCACCGTCACCGAGGCGGGCAGATAACCGCTGTCGGACGCCGCGAGCACGGCATGCGCGGCGTTTTTGACGTCCCCGGCATCCAGGTCGGAACCCCCCCCGGTGGGCGGTGTCGTCAGGGGGCCGTAGACCGTCGGGCGCGGGTACCGTTCCGCGGGCGCGACGGCGGCCCGGCAGAACAGGAGCAGGATTTCGCCAGCGGTGAAGTGGTCCGTGAACAGGACCTGCCGTTCGTCGGCGACACGGCGGGCGATTTCGAGCAGCTCCGCATGGGTCGCCGACGGGCGCTGGCCGTCGTAGCGGCGGATCAGGTCGCCCCAGCCGACGATCTCGAGCCGCTCGTCGCCGCGCAGGAACTCGCACAGGCGACCGAAGTTTCGCTGCATCGTCGGGATCAGCGCGGGGTCGTGGCGCGCGGCGGGCTTCCAGTCGGCGCGCGGCGGGTTGGCGCCCCTGGCGAAGTTGACGGCGTCCCAGAACTCCGAATGGATGACGCGGGTCGGGTGGCACATGAAAAAGCAGAGCCACTGCGCGCCGCGCCGGTCGGCCTGTTGGAAGGCGTCGATGTCACTCCGCGTTTGGGCGAGCTTCTCCTCGAACCGTTGGTCGTCCACGAACGTCGCGTCGAAGCCGCCGACGCCCGTGCCGTGGAAGCCCAGACAGTTCGCGTACCAGCAGACGTCGTGGCCGGGCAGGCGCACGAGGCTGTAGGCGTAGCCACGCCCCATGCGTCCCATCAGGCCCATGACCGAGGGGGACCAGCTCTGGCCGGTGCGCGCCCAGCCGATCAGGGGGCGGCCCAGGATGCGCTGCGCGTCGGCGAACCCCTCGCGATCCCAGTCCCACAGCGCCTCGATGCCGTCGCGGAAATCCCGGTCCAGGCAGATCTCGGAGGTCGTCGGGTGGACCGAGTGCCACGTCGAATGGAACGCCAGGTGGTGCTTTTTCAACGCTTCGACGACGTCGCGGCGGCCGCGCCGCTCCCACAGGCGGGCCTTCTCGCCGACGATCATGAAGGAGCCCGTCAGGCCGTGCTGCGCCAGCATCTCGGCCATCCAGTGGACCGCGTCGTCACTCTCGGGCGCGACGAGGTCTTCTACGTCGAAGCAGAGCGCGGTGGGGATGCGGGCGGGCACGGGTTTCTCCTTCAAGTGGTCTCAGGTTGGCTCGCTATTCTCGCTCCAGGCGCCGATTCCCTGCCGATACGTTCAGGCGGCGTGGCTCCCCTTACCCGTCGCGCAGCCAGCGCACCTGCTGCGGGTCGAGCCGGACCGCGGCGGAGCCGAGCGCTTCGGCAAGGTGCGCCGGGTCCCCCGTCCCGAACAGCGGGATGACGACCGGTTCCTGGTGCCGCAGGTAGGCCAGCGCGACCTGTGTGGGCGTGCACCCCAGGCGCGCGGCCAGTTCCGTCGCCCGCGCGAAGCGGGCCTCGTTTGCGGGGCCGGCGTAGGGGCCCGCATCGTGCCCGAGCCCCGCGAAGTAGCCGCCCGCCGTCGCCGAGTAGACCACGAGCGGGAAGCCC
>CADCTO010000390.1 GCA_902805585.1 uncultured Armatimonadota bacterium
ATCGTGTGCGAGCCAGGTCGTCGGCGCAGACCTGGAGGAGAAGATGGTCGCGCTGAAGTCCGCCGGCTTCGATTTCATCGAGCCGGCCTGGCGCGAAGACGACCTGGCGCGCCTGGGTCCTGAGTTCGGCGGCGAACTCCGTAAACTCGCCGAGCGCACCGGCTGCCCCGTGCGCTCGGCGATCCTGGGAACGTTCCCCAATCTCGGGCTGCGCCTCCGGGACCAGGCCGCCCCGCGCGCGGAATCGGACGTCTTCGCCCGGGCCTGCGACACCCTCGCCGCCGCCGGCGGGGACGTGCTGCTGCTGCCCAACTGGAGCCAGGAGGGCGCCGCCGACTTCGACGATCTGTACACGGCTTTTCTCCGGGAGGCCGGCGAGCGCGCCGGGCAGAGCGGAGTGAAGCTGGCCATCGAGCATATCCCCGCAAGCAAGTACCGCAACACGGCGGTCCAGGTGTTCGAACTTGCTGAACGCGTCGGTCGGGAGAACGTCGGCGTCTACTACGACATCGTCAACGGCCTCTACATCGGCGACGATCCGGTGGCGTCGGCGCGCACCGTTGCCCCGCGCGTCCTCCAGTTCCACGTCAAGGACTACCGGCCCGGCAACCGGTCCCTGGAGTCGATGCCGCTGCGCGAGGTCAAGGACCTCTTCGAGGCCGCCGGTTTCCGCGGCCGCGTCGCCACCGAGATCGATCCCATTGAAGGACCGGGCAGGCAGACCAACGCGCATCTCGTGGCCGCGCTGGCGACCCTGAGACAGAACGGGTATTGACCGCCTGGTGCTATATCGACGTGCGCTACTTCTTCGCCGCGGCGCACGATGCCGGCGTGCCGTCCGCTTCCGCGAACAGGGCGTCGTACTCGTCGCGCTCCACGATCCGGCTGCCGGCGCTGCGGTAGTGGAACTGGAGCGCGCGCCGGCGCTCGGGCGAGGCGTTGGGCGGCGTCTGGTGCGGGAGCATGCCGTGGAAGAACATCGCGCCTCCCGGCGGCAGCGGCACCGCGACCGCGCCGGACGGGTCGATGCGGTCCCGGGCGATCTCGCAGTCGAACGTGTGGATATGCTTCCTGGCCCCTTGCGCATGGCCCCCCGGCAACACGTGCATGCAGCCGTTGGCGACGGTGGCTTCGTCCAGCGCGATCCAGACGCCGCACACGGCGCCCAGCGGCGTCACCGAAAAGTAGGCGTTATCCTGGTGCCACGGCTTCTCGCTGCCGATGCGGGGCGGTTTCACGAGCGCCATGCTCTGGAACAGCAGGGGGCTTGCGCCCAGCAGCGACGTCAGGACCCCCTGGATGCGTGCGTGCTGCGTGCTCAGGTACACGAAGTGCGGGTGTTTGTCGTGGTACTCCTGGAGTTTGCGCAGCTTGAGCTCCAGATCGCCGGTGTCGGCGTCCTGCGGTTCATACCCGGGCTCGAACTGCATGTACAGGGAGCTGTCGCCGGCGAACCACCAGCCGTCCTTTTTGCGGACCTCCCGGCTCCGCGCGAGCGAGTGCGCCAGCTCGGACAGCGCCGCCCGGGCGCCTTGGACCTCCTCCGAAGACAGAACGTCCACGAACGCCAGGTACCCGTCTTCGTGGTAGCGGGCGATCTGCTCGGGGGAAAGTCCCGTCGGGCAGCGGGGAAACGGTGGCAGTGTCATGGTGGATGCACCTCGCGTCTGATAGCGCTTTTCGCGCAGGCTGTTGCCTCGCCGGCCCGCGGATCGGCGTCCTCACCCGAACTCGGGCCCGCAGATGGCGAAAACCCGATCCTGGGGAGCGGCCGGCGGCGCCGGGGCGCGGGCCATCCGGACGAACGAGCGGTCGCGGGCAAAGCCCAGGGCGGCCAGTCGGCGGAGGAACTCTGCCTGGGCGTCCGGCACGTCGAGCACGATGGGGCGCCCGCCAAGGCCGCGCAACGCGGCGGTGGACAGCAGGATCGCGTCGTCGACGCTCCCGGCGACGATCGGGCCGATCTGGTGGTAACGCGAGCCGGGGCGGGCGAAGCAGAAGCCCTCGACGCGCCCCGCGCGCGTAAGACGGAGCGCCCTGGGCGGGTCCTGCGCTGCCAGCGCCCGGAGAACCCGGCCGCGGTCCGCGCCGAAGACGGACCGGTCCAGCACGTCGATACCGGGCCAGTCCTCCTCCGTCACCGCCGCGCAGGCGCCGCCACCGGCAGGCTCCGGCAATGGAGGCAGATTGGCGTGCGTCAATCGGTGAAGCCGGCTCTCGTCGACGAAGCCCATCGTGTCGTACAGCGCCTTGCCGGCAGGGGTCGCGTCCAGTTTGATCGCCGCCCGGCCGGACGCCGCGACGCCCGCCACCGCGTGTTCGAGAAGAAGGCGGCCGATGCCCAGGCGGCGGAACGCCGGATCGACCAGCATCATGCCGATCCAGGCCAGATCCTCACCGTAGCGGATGACCGCCACGGTGCCGACGACCCGGCCGTCCTGTACGGCGACGAAGCCGCCGGGACACGGCCCCTCCAGGAACAGCCGCCAGTCGGCCTCGGTCTGGTTCCACCCGGCCAGGGTTTTGAGGCGCATCCCGTCCGGCACATCGTCCGGCCCCATCGCCCGGACGGCGATGCCGCCCCCGCCCGCGTAACGCGGCTGTTCCGTCAGGCGCCGGATCCGGTCCCGCACAAACGGGACCAACCGCGCGCGGACCGAGTCGATGAGGGCCTGCCCCTTCTCGGCCGAAGCCAGCGAAGGATAGCCGACCACGCCGCCGGGGCTGAAATGGCCGACCCCGAAGCTGTTCAGGTCGCGCTGGGCGAGCGGGAACGCCTCCGCCGCACCGTCACCGGGCCGGTCCATGGGGTGGGGGCGCACGAGATCGGGGCGCATCGCCAGCACGACCGAGGTCTCCATCTCCCCGGCGTGCAGGTCCAACCCCCGCGCGGCGCTCTCCGCCGCGGCGCCCCCGGGCTGCGCCTGCTCCCACCAGTCGACCAGCAGCAGCTTGAGGGGCCGGTCCCGCCGGTTGATGTCGCGCACGACCGGCGCGAGGGCGAAGTTCCCGCCGTGGCCGTTGACCACCACCAGCACCCGGAACTGCTGCCGCTCGACCTCGTCCGCCACGTCCCGCAGGATCTGCATCAGGGTCTCGGGCCGCAGCGAGACCGACCCGCGGAAACCGCCGTGTTCCATGCACGTCCCGAACGGCAGCGCGGGCAGCAGGGCAGCCGACAGTTCGTCCGCCAGCATGCCGGCGAAGAACTCGGCACAAAGGATGTCCGTCGCCAGAGGGAGGTGCGCCCCGTGCTGCTCGAACGATCCGACGGGCAGCACGCACACCCTGCCGCTATGGCGCTGCCAGTCGTCCGTCGTGCTCCGGCCGTCGATCATCGGCGCGCGTGTTCCGCACGTTTCGCGGCGATCTGCTCGGCCAGGGTGCGGCGCCGCGCGTCCCAGTCGCTGCCGCGCACGCTCCACGAGACGTCTCCCCGGGCGTCCTTGAACGCTGCCGGCACGCAGGCGTCCGCGGCGGCCCGCGCCTCCGCGCCGAGGCCGTGCTGCTCGGCCAGCCACAGGTATTCAAAGTCCTGCACGCCCCGCCGCAGGTTCTTCAGGCGGATCGAGGCGATCGGACCGGCGACGCCGCGGTCCTGGTCGGGATACAGGGCGTCTTGCCCGGGATAGATCAGCACGCCGTCGCCGTTGTACTCGCCGTCGTAGGCGAACGTCACGGGATCGGCCCACACGTTCTGCTCCCCGCGCGGGGCCTGGCTGTTGTGGCGCCACTGGTTGGCGAACCAGTAGAACCATAGCTCCACGCCGTACTTCCAGCAGGCCCAGGGCGTGACGCGGCAGTCGACCGCCGGTGCATCGGTGAGCTGCGTGCCGGCCGCCGGGCGGTAGCCGTTGTAGACCCACCAGCGGCGTCCGAGCGCCTTCTGCGCCGCTGCCTGTTCCGGGTCGTACTGGTTTGTCACGGTGCACCAGATGTCGACGGCCTCGCCCAGCCGCGGGTCGGGCGCGTGCGTGAGGAACATCGGGAGCGACTTCCCCGGACCGGGGTTGGCGTGGTGGAGGTCGCCGACGGACTTGATGAACGGGAATCGCTCCGGCGGGGGCTCGTCCGTGACATACAGGAACGTGACGGCGTCCGGCTTGATGCCGCCCAGCCAGCCCACAAAGGCGTCCGCGGTGTCCCAGGCCGCCTCGCCCTGCCACGGCTCGCGGGCGCCGTAGAAGCTGGCCGGCGCGACGGTGTAACCCACGCCCTGGCCGGGCCCCACGTACCCGCGCGCCGGAGTGAACGCCTCGCCGGAAAGAAGATCGAGATGGGCGTGGCTTGCATCGGGGGCGTAGGCGTGGGTGAACTCGACGCGGTGCCGGTGGGCGAGGCGGTGGTAGCGGGCGACCAGGCCCGGATCCGTGGACCCGTGTCGGCGCGGCACCGCCGCCTCGTCGAAGAAGATCATGGTCCGGAAGTGGGTCTCGTCGGGCAAAGCGAAATCGAAGACGTAAAGTTCGACCGGGATCTCCGCCACCGTTTTTGCGCCTTCACGGACACGCACGGTTCCTCCGTACGTACCCGCGGGCGTTTCTTCGGGTGGGATGTAGATGTCGAACCAGACCCCCTGGTTCCGGTCCGGGTCGATCGCGAACGGTCCGCCCCCACGGCCCCCCGTCGCCCCGAAGGGCACCAGCGCGTCCGGCATCCAGCCCGTCACGTCCCGCGGGCGCGCCTCCGGCGCGTAGAACCAGCCCGGGGGAGAAGGCTTCCGGATGTGCAGGTAGTGCTCGGTGAACCGCTCGATCTGGCCGCCGCGCGCGGCGGCGGGGTCGCCGCCGCCGCGCTCGGGGACGGCCACGAGTCGCTTCCCGCTGGCGCGGTGCACCAGCTCCTCGAGCGCCACGTCCACGTCCTGTGCACCCGCGGACCCCGACCGGAGGATGACCTGAAAGGCGACGACCTCGTTTCGAGCGCCGAAGATCGAGATGCACTCGCCGTTCCAGACCGAGTTCTTCCGTCGGTCGGGGTGGTCGAGGTCGTCGCGCCGGACCTTTTCACCGTCGTTCACCGCCCACACGTCCGTCACGCCCGTGCCGGTCGCGCCGCCGCCGGTCCACGCCGCGACTGCCAGGAACCCGCAGGCCAGGCCCAAAAGCAGGAACAGGTCCGGTGTCACGAGGCCATCTCCCCGGTGGTTTTCGTTGCGGTGCGCGGTAGTCGAGTGGCGGGTGCGCGTAGTTTATCAGTTGTCCTCGCATGGATCCGTCCCTGCCGTTCGCGCAGGATATCGACAGCGAGGACGCCGCGGCTGCGAGCCTGAGCAACCTTTTCGGGCTGAAAATCGTCCGGGCGACAAGCCCGGGTGTGGATGCCTTGGATCATCGTCCGACGCACCTCCGCCGCGGAAGCGTGAAGCAGGAGCGACGCGATAGGGCGGCGGCTCTCTATGCTATAGAGCTTTCAATGTCGCGCAGTGTACGTCAAACAAGATAAGTTGTCAAGGCCATGGCCTTGCCTTTTGCTGACCGAGGTTACGAATGGCCGACGCTGTGAAGATTCTGGCGGGAAAGGCGGCGTCGGATCGCTCTCCGGCGTGTCCGGCCGCTGCCCTGGACGCGGAGCCGGGGGTGCGTCGTAAAGCGTGCCAAAACCCGGCGAAATAGCTGAGCAGTGAAATTCTCCTGCCACCACTTGACAGGTGATTTGGGGCGATGTATACTTCCCTATCTTGAAGCTATATAACAGTGGCGTTGTATGCTAAGTTTCCACCTCTATCCCTCGAAGTCGAACCAAATGGTCGTAAGGCTGGCTCGAATGCGCTACGAGCCTCCTCCGTCCGTTTGGGGTCCTGGCCTGACCCCGGCCTTTATGGCCGATGCTCTCCCTCAGGCTCCGCCGGAATGAACGGCGAGCCTTCCGCCCGAAAGGAGCGACCCCATGGTTGTCAGCTCTGCGGCGACCCTTCGCACCACGCGAAAGGCAACACCCCCCGGTAAATGCGGAGCATTTACCTTGATCGAACTGCTCGTCGTGATCGCGATCATCGCGATCCTCGCGGCCATCCTCTTCCCTGTCTTTGCCCAGGCGCGCGAAAAAGCCCGCTCCATCTCCTGCCTGAGCAACACCAAACAGCTAGGCC
>CADCTO010000391.1 GCA_902805585.1 uncultured Armatimonadota bacterium
CGCGTCCCGCGCCTCGGCCGCCAGACGCTCGACTTCGGGCGTCTGCGTCACGTCGGCGGCGAGCGCGACCGCGCGCCGCCCCGTCGCGGCGGCGATCTCGCGGGCGGCCGTTTCGCACTCGGACGCGGTCCGGCTGGCGATGACGACGTCGGCCCCGGCTTCGGCGAGCGCGCCGGCGATCACGCGGCCCAGCCCCTTGGCGCCGCCGGTGACCAGCGCGCGCCGGCCGTCCAACCGGAACCGTTCGAGAACCGTCTTCTCCTCGGGCACGATCTTTCCTTCCCGCTACAGCATCAGGCGCATCTGCTTCAGGTTCGCGATGCTCCGGTGCAGCATGTCCATCTCGTAGCGCACGATGGCTTCGGGCGCGGCGCCCTGCTCCCAGGGGGTCCGCCACTCGGCGTCTTCGGGCAAACGGCGCACGCGCGCGGCGGCGAGCCCGGCGGCGAGCTGCGCGGCCGACCGGTCCGGGTACCCCTCCCACCAGGCGGGCGAAAGGAGGCGGACGTGGCGCGCCGCCAGCGCGCCGCACTCGATGACGGCGGTCACGTCGGGCCGGGCGGCCGTCAGGACGTCGAGCACCTCGGCGAACGGGATGGCACCGTCGCCGACCGCGCAGCGCACCAGTCGGTAGCCGTCCTCGGCCCACTGCGCGCGGTAGTCCTTGAGATGGACGTGCCGGACGTGCGAGGCGACCGTGCGGGCGAACTCCACCGGATCTTCGCCGACCGCCAGGGCGTTGCCGACGTCCAAACACACGCCGACGTTCGGCCCGGAGGCGACGCATAGATCCACCAGTTCCCCGCTGGTGAAATCCTGGTGGTTCTCGATGGCGAGCGACGTCCCCTGCCCCGCGGCCTGCCGTGCGGCGGACGCGAGCGTGCTCCGCACTTCGCTGACCGCGTCACACCACTGGCAATCGGGCGCCGCCCGGTCGCCGCACAGCACGCTGGTCAGACTCATGCGGACGACGTCCGCGCCCAGGGCGGCGGCGCAGCGCAGGGAGTCGGAGAAGCCCCTGGTGGGCGGCCCCTGGCTGAGCACCGGCGTCACACCGCGCTCCGCCAGCCGCTCCCGCAGCCGCACCAGTCCGCCCTCGTCGAGCGCGGCCAGAAGCACGGTGGGCAGTTCGAGGACAGCAGCACCTATTTCCTCGGCGAGTGCCACGTAGCCGTCCAGCCCCAGCGGGCGCGGGTTCGCACGCGGCGTTCCTTTTCCGTGGAGCCCGACGCTGTAGGCGATGCCGTAGGGGTTCAGTCCGATACGGAGCATGTGACTATCCGCCTGCCGCGGCGAACGGGAGCGCGGCGACGGCGGCAGGCCGGCCCGCGACGACGACCTCCGTGCCCGGTGAGGCGTGTTCGCGGCGCAGGTAGCCCAGCGCGACGGCGCGGCCGAGCGTCGGCGAGACGGCCGCCGAGGTGACGCGGCCGACCTCCTTGCCAGCCTCCAGCACCGTTGCGCCGGGTTCGGGCAGGGCGTCGCCGTCCAGGAGGAAGCCGGCAAGGGTGCGGTTGGTATGGCCGCGGGCGTCGATGCGGGCGACGATCTCCTGGCCGATGTAGCAGCCCTTGCGGTACGAGATGGCCCGCGCCTGCTGCCCGGTCTCGGGCGCGAGCACCTTCGGGTCGATGTCCGCGCCGTAGCGGGGCACCCCCGCCTCGATCCGCAGCGCCTCCAGGGCCGCCCCCGTGATCTCCGTCGCCCCGGCCGCCCGCAGTTCCTCGAACAGGTCCGGCTTGCCCTCTGCAGGGACGTAGAGGTCGAAGCCGAAGCCGGAAACGAGGCGCGTCGCCGCCGCGAGGGCCTCCATGCCGCCCTCGGTGCCTACCGGCTCGTTCTGCCCCTCGGTCCAGTCCTCCGCCCCGGCGATGCCCAGGTGCGCGAGCACGCGCGGGGCGTGCGCGCCGCCGACGAAGAACTGCGCCGTTTCGGCCGTCACATCGGCGATGCGGCACTTCTCCATGATCAGGTACTTTTCCAGCGTTTCGGCCACGAACGCGGCCATGCCCGGCTCGACGTCGAGGAGCAGGTGGCTTTCGGCGCAGAGCACGCGCAGGTCGGACAGCACGTGGCCCGTGGCGTCCAGCATCAGGGCGTAGCAGCCCCGGCCGGGAATGAGCGCGGCCACGTCGTTGGTGACCATGCCCTGGAGGAACGACTGCCGGTCGCGCCCGGTCAGGCGCAGCCGCCCGCGGTCGGAGCGGTCCACGACGAAGGCGGTGTCGAGCGGGTTGTTGGAACGCATCATGGCGGTGTCACGGGTTCCCCGGCGCGCCCGGGGTCGAGGCGGCGGGCGTCCACGAAGCTGGGCGAATACCGGTCGTCGCCCCATTCGGTCACGATCACGCCCGCGCCGCCCGCGGCGTGGATGAAGGCGTTTTCGGTGAACTGCATGCCGACGTGGGTGATGCGGTCCGGCTTCCCGAAAAAGATCAGGTCGCCCGGCGCGAAGTCGGCGGGTTCCACGGGGACGAAACGCGGGTCGTCACGCTGGATGTGCGCGTCGCGCCGCAGCACGATCCCGGCCAGGCGGTAGCAGAGCTGCACCAGCCCCGAGCAGTCCAGCCCGAACGACGAAGTCCCGCCCCACAGGTACGGCGTCCCCAAGAACTCCCGCGCCCACTCCACCGCCGTGCGCGCCGCGGCGTTCGGGGGCACGCGCACGGCGGAAGACCGGAACACCGGCACCGGCAGCCAGCCGTGCGTGCCGTCCGGCAGCGTGGCGGCAGCCCACTCCTCCTTGACCGAGCGCGGCGGCGCGACCTGTACGGCGGCCAGGATCGGCAGGCGCACGATGAGCGGCGCGTCGGCGCGGGGGAGCGCGCGCATCTCGGCGAAGACCGTGCCGATGGCGGTCAGCGGCCCGGGAGCGGGATCGGCGAGCCAGCGGTTCTCCACCCAGCCCCGGTAGGCGTCGTCGGTTTCGACGCGCGACCACGCCCCGCGCACCTCGTGGACGAGCACCGTCCGGCCCATCAGGGCCTGCGAAACCCGTTCCGCGCCGCCCGACGGCTCCCCGCGCAGGTGGACGACGTTATGTGCGACGGTCTTGCGCGGCAGGCTCTGGTCGGACATGCGTTTATTGTACCCCGCGGGAAGCCCCCTCCGCCCTCAATAATGGGGGACCAGAATGGGCGACGCGAGCGCATGCTCGGTGAACCGAACCCACTCCGGCGACACGTTCCGGTCCCCCCATTATTGAGGGCGGAGGGGGCTTCCCCTACATCCCCCCCGGCTGTGCGGGAGGAGTCTGCGCGTCGGGCGCAGGCGCGCCGGATCCCGGCGTCGTCGGCGCATCCGGTACGGGAGCAGATGGCCCCGGTGTCGTCGGCGCGGGCGCCACGGGTCCGGGGTTATTCCCGGGGTTCGGCATGGGCTGGCCCTGGCCGGGCAGTGAACGCGCGATCCCGACCATCAGCGTGGGCACCAGGATGGCGGCGAGGATGCCCAAGACCAGGACCACAGTGCCGATGATCCCGCAGATGCGGCCGATGTTGACCTGGGACCGTGCGGACGGGTCCCCGCCACCCATCTGGTCCATCGTCTTCAGCGTGTTGTTGCCCATGATCCAGGCGACAGGAGCCAGGAACTGGCAAAAGACGAGGCCGAGGATGCCGAGCACGAGGACGATGGTGCCGTTGTTCGAGGAGGCGGCGGAATCGGGAGGCGGCGGTTGGTACGAAGCCATCGGGACGGCCTTTCTTCGGATGCAGTGAGCGTGACTGTCGCGATTATAGAAAGCGCGAGCACAAAAGTCAAGCGTCGCCGGAAACTCAGCGCACGCCGAGCCGTCGGTCGATGGCCGCGAGCCACGGGGTCCGCTCGATCACCTTCGACAACGACACCCGCTCGGCCGCGAGGTTGAGCGCGAGCAGGACGAGCAGCGCGACGACGCGCGCCCAGACGGGCAGTTCGACGGCCGCCGCCAGCCCCGCCGTCGCGCCCAGCAGGTTGGAGCCGGTGTCGCCCATCATGGCGCGGCCCCGGGCGTCGGGGACGGCCTCCAGCGCGGCGGCGGCGGCGGCCGCGCCCAGCAGCACGCCGCCGAGCAGGCTCCCAGTGACCGCCACCACGAGCAGCGTCGGCAGGGCCAGCAGCGCGAAGCCGAACAGGGCGCGCCCCGGACGGACGTCCAGCAGGTTCAGCGTGTTGGCCGCGAGCGCTATCAGGCCGGCGTCAAGCAGCATCGCGATGCCCGGGCCGCCGTGCAGCAGCCAGCCGGCGACCAGCGCCAGTGCGCCGCCGCCGAGCAGTTTGACCCCGCCGGTCGTCGGACGGCCGCGCAAAAGCGCCCCGACGTGCCCGCGGAACCCTCCGACGTCGCGGCTCCCCCACCCGTCGTCGATGAGCCCGAGCAGGCCGAACCCGACGGAAACGAGCAGGAACAGGGGCGCGACGTCGGCGAGGTAGCCCCGGCTCCGGGACAGAAGGCCGTAGGTCGCCGCCGCGACGATCAGGAACGTGATGCCGACGGCGGCGGGAATGCGCTCGCCCCGGAAGTTCGGTTTCACCAGCCCGAGCAGGCGGCAGGCCAGGCGCG
The DNA here is from genome assembly GCA_902805585.1 of uncultured Armatimonadota bacterium. Classification (GTDB taxonomy): domain Bacteria; phylum Armatimonadota; class Armatimonadia; order Armatimonadales; family Armatimonadaceae; genus CADCTO01. The sequence continues at coordinate 4,544 of CADCTO010000391.1, forward strand.
CCAGCAGCGGCGCCGCGGCGAGCAGCGCGGCCCAGGCGACGGCGAGGAGCAGGAGGGGGTTCAACGAGGCGCCCTCGGCCGCCCGGCCGCCCTCACCCCCGGTCTGGCCGCCCTCACCCCCCGGCGGCGCGGGTGGCCTCATCCCCGCCGCCGTAAGAGACGGGGCAGGAGCGCCCGCGTCACGTGGAGCAGTTGGCGGGCGCGGTGCCGCCGGGAGGGCCAGTCGTTGCCGGTGACGCGGTGGTGCATCCGGGTCGGGATCTCGACGACGCGGAAGCCGGCCCGCAGCACGTCGATGGTCAGGGCGGTCTCGACGCCGAAGCCGGGGGCCAGAGGGCGGGCGGCGGCGAACGCGGCGCGGGTGATGCAGCGCTGGCCGGACAGCGGGGCGGCCGGGGCGCGCCCGGTCAGGCGCCGGATGCCCCAGCGCGACAGGCGCACGACCAGCCCGAAGCCCGCGGACCGGCCGGGAAGGGCGGGGAACGTGGCGATGCTCATGTCAGCCAGGTTCTGCCGGACGGGCTCCACGAGCGCCCCGGCTTCGGCCGCGGTCGCGCCCAGGTCGGCGTCCAGAAAAAGCAGCAGGTCGCCCCCGGCTTTGTCCGCGCCGGTCTCCATCGCTTTGGCCTTGCCCTGGTTCCGCGCGTGCCGCGCCACTATTGCTCCCCCGCTGGTGGCGACCGCCGCCGTCTCGTCCGTCGAGCCGTCGTCCACCACGATGACCTCGGCGACGCCGGGCAACGCCCGCGCGGCGGCCACCGTGTCGGCGATGCGGTCGGCTTCGTTGCGCGCGGGGATGATGACGGAGACGCTCGGCGCCGGCGGGGCCGCCATCAGGGCGGGGACGCGCCGTCGGGAGCGCGCAGGACCGACTCGGGCAGGATGCGGTCCGCAGTAGGTTTCATGCCGAAGGCCGCCGTTTCGCCGAGCAGCGCGAACGGCAGGGAGACCTGCCCGGCCGCGCGGTCGATGTTGTCCACCGTCGCGATCCCCAGCGCCTGGTACGGGCGCATCGAGGAAACGTCGGCGGTGAGCGGCTCGGCCCCGACCACGCGGACGCCCGCCGCCTGCCACGCCCGGACCAGCGCCGCGTCCCGCGCCCGCTGCAGCGCGCCGGCGTCCTGGCCGGCGGCGTCGGCCGCTTCGGGTTCGACCGGCGTCTCCTCGCCGCCGACCAGCACCACGAACCGTGCCGGGGTATCGACGGTGTCGCCCTCCAGCCGCCCGTCCCGGCGGTAGGGATCGAGTGCGCCAGCGCCCGTGCCCGGGTTGACCAGCAGCGGCGCCAGCGCTTCGGCGGCCGGGACCAGGGCGGACGCGTCCCCGGAGGACTCGCCGGAGGGTGGCGACGACAGCCATGCCGATCTGGGGAGCCGGACGACACTCACGTCCCCGCCCGCCGAGCGCACGGCGTCGGCCGCCTGCGCGGCGGCGTCCGCGTAGTCGCCGACCTGGACCACGAGCACGCGGCGC
>CADCTO010000392.1 GCA_902805585.1 uncultured Armatimonadota bacterium
GACAGGAACTTGGCGACCGGCCCCCGGGACGCGTTCCCGGCCTCGTCCACGAGGAAGTAGGCCATGCCCTTGGCGCCGAACTCCTTGGACAGCGCCACGAGTTCGTCCATCTGGCTGCGCGCCAGGCTCGCGCCGCCGGGGTAACGCACGGCCTTGACCTGGCCGCCCGCTTCCAGCACGCCGCGGAAGACGGCGAATTCGGTGCCCTGAAGGTGCGGCCCGCAGTCGATCAGCTCCAGGCCGAAACGCACGTCGGGCTTGTCGGACCCGTAGCGGGCCATGGCCTCGTCATAGCTCAGGCGAAGGAACGGCTTGACGAGCGTCTTGCTCGAAAGCGCCTCGACGACGTCGACGGTCAGGTCTTCCACGAGCCGCAGCACGTCCTCCTGCTCGACGAAGCTCATTTCGAGGTCGAGCTGGGTGAACTCGGGCTGCCGGTCGGCGCGCTGCGCTTCGTCCCGGAAGCACTTGGCGATCTGGAAGTAGCGCTCCAGCCCGCCGACCATCAGGAGCTGCTTGAACTGCTGCGGCGCCTGCGGCAGGGCGTAGAACAGGCCGGGCTGGAGGCGGTACGGTACCAGGTAGTCCCGGGCGCCTTCGGGCGTGGACTTGGTCATGACCGGCGTCTCGACCTCGATGAAGCCCCGGTCGTACATGAAGGTCCGGATGCGGCGGATGGCCTCGTGGCGCAGGCGCAGCTTCTCGAACATGACCTGCCGCCGCAGGTCCAGGTAGCGGTACTTGAGGCGAAGCTCTTCGCCCACCGTCACGTCCTGGTCGAGCGGGAACGGCAGCGTCCGGCACGGGTTGAGGATCGTCAGGTCGGCGGCCTCGATCTCGACGTCGCCGGTCGGCAGGTTCGGGTTCTCCGCGCCCGCCAGCCGCCGCACCAGCCGGCCGCGCACCGACAGGCAGAACTCGGACCGGACCTTCCGGGCCTCCTCGTGGGCGGCGTCCGAGCCGGTGCTGCGCGTCGGGTCGACGACGACCTGCACGATCCCCGTCCGGTCCCGCAGGTCGATGAAGGTCACGCCGCCGTGATCGCGCACCGACTGCGCCCACCCGTTCACGACCACTTCCTGCCCGTCATGCTCGGGGCGCGGCGCCCCGCAGTCGATCGTCCGCTGCCACAAAGCCACGTAAAAGCACTCCTCCGCGGGCGCCCGTTCACGCCCGCGCCCATTATAGCCGAAAGGGAACGTCGGGCGCAAACGCGTCGGGAGGGCCCGCAAAGAGGGTTCGGGGCGGATCACGGGGAAAGTGGAGGCGTCCGTGTGCGTAAAGGGGGCGTATCAGCATGGTCGAAAAGGACGGCGCTCTATCGGGGTCGGACGCCGAAGCGTCCGGGCAGGCCGTCGTCACGGTTCCGATCCACCAGGTAGACGGCGCCCGCGTATCCGAGCGCGGGGACGTGCTGGCCGCCGAGGAGCCGCTGGAGATCCGGATCGGGCTCGGCCCGGCGGACTGCCGGACGGCGCACGGCGTTTCGGTGACGATGCGGACGCCGGGCAGCGACTTCGAGCTGGCGGTCGGGTTTCTCTTCACCGAAGGCGTCCTGCGGTCGGCGGATCAGGTCGCCCGGGTCCGCCACGCGGGCCGGGCCACGCGCGACGGGGGCCGCAACGTCGTACGCGTCGACCTCGCGCCGGGGGTCGAGGTGGACCTCGGCCGCCTGGAACGGCACTTCTACACGGCGTCGAGCTGCGGCGTCTGCGGGAAAACGTCCATCGAGGCCGTCGAAACGTGCCAGGTCTACGCGATCCCGCGCGGCAGCGGCCCCCTGTGGGACCCCGACGTCATCCACCGGGCGCCGGACGCGCTGCGGGAGGCGCAGGCGGTCTTCGACCGGACCGGCGGCCTGCACGCGGCGGCGCTGTTCGACGCCGAGGGACGCCTTTCGAGCCTGCGCGAAGACGTGGGCCGGCACAACGCCCTGGACAAGCTGATCGGGGCGCAGTTTCTGGCAAACGCGCTGCCGCTCGGGGACCGGCTGCTGCTGGTGAGCGGGCGGGCCAGCTTCGAGCTGGTGCAGAAGGCGATGATGGCGGGTATCCCGATCCTGGCGGCCGTGGGCGCGCCGTCGAGCCTCGCCGTCGAACTGGCGCGCGACCGGGGCATGACCCTTTTGGGGTTCGTGCGCGGTGGGCGGTTTAACGTTTATTCGGGCGGGCATCGTATACAAGGGGTAGCGTAGAAGCTCCACGACCCGCCCGGGATCCGGCGGTCGTTCGCGAAAGGCCAGGCAGAGATGGAAACGGCGGACAAGGTCGTCTCGCAGAGTGAACAGAAGCAGGAAGCCCTGCCGCCCTCCCCGGCGGGCGGCGGGCGCGACGAGAACAGCGTTCCCCACCAGGAAACCCACCGGACCCCGCCGGCCGCGGACGGGTCGCACGACGGGGGGCCGTCCCCTGTGCGGGATCCGGCGTCCGCACAGCCGCCGGAGGCGGACGAAGGGGTCCGCATCGGGGAGCGGGAGACGACGGCGAGCGGACTGCCGGCCATCTACCAGACGTTCCGGTTCGGTCTCGGGCAGATGGGCCCGGGCCGGACGCTGAAGGTGCTGACGAAGCTGAACCAGAAGACCGGCTTCGACTGCCCGTCGTGCGCCTGGCCCGACCCCGACGGCCGCCGCGCCCCCGCCGAGTTCTGCGAGAACGGCGCCAAGGCCGTGGCCGACGAAGCGACGCAGGCCCGCCTCCCGCCCGAGTTCTTCGCCGGCCACACGGTCGCCGAACTGGCCGAGCAGAGCGACCACTGGCTGGGCAGGCAGGGCCGCCTCACCCACCCCCTGGTGCTCCGGCGCGGCAGCGACCGCTACGAGGCCATCTCCTGGGACGACGCCTTCCGGCTGATCGCCGCCGAGCTGAACGCGCTCGGCTCGCCGGACGAAGCCGTCTTCTACACGTCGGGGCGCACCAGCAACGAGGCCGCGTTCCTGTACCAGCTCTTCGTCCGGCAGTTCGGGACGAACAACCTGCCGGACTGCTCCAACATGTGCCACGAATCCAGCGGCCTGGGACTGACCGACTCCATCGGGGTCGGCAAGGCGACGGTCCGGCTGGAGGACTTCGCCCGGGCGGACGCGATCTTCGTCGTAGGCCAGAACCCCGGCACGAACCACCCGCGGATGCTGAGCGCGCTCCAGGAGGCGGCCCGCAACGGCTGCCGGATCGTCAGCGTCAACCCGCTGGCCGAGACCGGCCTGATCCGCTTCAAGCACCCGCAGGAGGTGCTGGGGCTTCTGGGTAAGGGGACGGCCATCGCCTCCTTGTTCCTGCCCGTGCGCATCAACGGCGACGTCGCCCTGTTCAAGGGCATCATGAAGGAGATGCTGGAAGCGGACGCGCGGGCGGGCGGGACGATCCTCGACCACGCGTTCATCGCCGCACACACCGACGGCTTCGAAGCGTTCGCCGACGACCTGCGGCGCGAACCCTGGGACGAGATCGTCGGGCAGAGCGGCATCGGGCGCGGCGAGATCCGCGAGGCGGCCGAGATCGCGATGCGCTCCGAGCGCATGATCTGCTGCTGGGCGATGGGGCTGACGCAGCACAAGAACGGGGTCGCCAACGTCCAGACCCTGGTCAACTTCTGCCTGCTGCGCGGGCAGATCGGGCGGGCCGGGGCGGGCCTCTGCCCGGTCCGCGGGCACAGCAACGTGCAGGGCGACCGCACCATGGGCATCTGGGAGAAGATGAGCGAGCGGTTCCGAAAAGCCCTGGGCCGCGAGTTCGACTTCGCCCCGCCGGTTAAAGACGGCTACGACACGGTGAACGCCCTCCGGGCGATGCACGAAGGGGCGGCGACGGTGTTCTTCGCGCTGGGCGGCAACTTCCTGTCCGCGACGCCCGACACCGAATACACCGCCGAAGCGATGCGCCGCTGCCGCCTGACGGTCCACGTCTCGACCAAGCTGCACCGCGGCCACCTGGTCACCGGCGAACAGGCGCTGATCCTGCCCTGCCTGGGCCGGACCGAGCACGACGTGCAGGCGTCGGGCGAGCAGTTCGTCAGTGTCGAGGACACCATGGGCGTCGTGCACGCGTCGCGGGGCGTGCTGCCGCCGGCGTCCCCCGACCTTCTGAGCGAGCCGGCGATCGTGGCGCGCCTGGCCCGCGCGACCCTCGGCGCCCGGACGACGGTCGATTGGGAAGGATTGGCGGCGGACTACGACCGCATCCGCGACCACATCGAGCGCGTCGTACCCGGCTTCGACGCCTACAACCGCCGCGTCCGCGCCCCCGGCGGCTTCTACCTGCCCAACGCCGTCCGCGACGAGCTCCGCTTCGACACGCCGACCGGGAAAGCCCGCTTCACGATCCATCCGGTCCCCCGGCACGACCTGGCCCCCGGGCAGTTCCTGCTGATGACCGTCCGCAGCCACGACCAGTTCAACACGACGATCTACGGCCAGGACGACCGCTACCGGGGCGTCAAGGGCGGGCGCCGCGTCGTCTTCCTCCATGCCGACGATGTCCGGGAGCAGGGCCTGGAGGAGGGGCGGTGGGTCGATCTGGTCAGCCATTTCGAGGGCGAGGAGCGCGTCGCCCGCCGCTTCCGGGTCGTGACCTACGAGATCCCGCGCCGCTGCGCCGCCGCCTATTTCCCGGAGACCAACGTCCTCGTCCCCCTGCGCAGCACGGCGGACGGCAGCAACCAGCCGGCGTCCAAATCCGTCGTCATCAGCCTGCGGCCGGCGGCCGCCGCAGAGCGCCCCGAAGGAACCTGATGCCGCCGCCGGCCGTCAAAAACACGTCGTCCGGCATCGGCCGGACGACGGGGCGTGCGCCTTTGACGCGGCTTGTGCGATGCGCTATAATAGCGATACAGTTCCCGCGCGCGGCGCGTAACTTTGCGCGGGCTTTGCGCGTTACGATGTTGTGCAGCCTCCCGGCCGGGCCGGTGGTTTTTCGACGAACGAAAGAAGGTTCCTGAACATGCCCACATTCGCCTATACGGTTCGGGGCGCGGACGGCAAGTCCCAGACGGGGACGCGCGAGGCCGACTCGCAGGACATGCTGCGCCGCTCGCTGGCCGAGCAGGGCTTCACGGTCCAGAACGTCAAGCCGGCCAAGGCCGCCAAGCAGGCCAAGGCCGCGGTCCGCCGGAACCCGAACGCGCCGACCTTCATGGACCGCTTCCAGAAGGTCAAACTGATCGAGCTTTCGCTGTTCTGCCGCCAGTTCTCGACCATGATCGACGCGGGCGTTTCGCTGGTACGCTGCCTGGACGTGCTGGCGGAGCAGACGACCAACCCGAAGCTTCGGCGCATCATCAACGACATCAAAGGGGAAGTCGAGGCGGGGAACACGCTCTCGAAGTCGATGAGCAAATACCCCTCGGTCTTCAACAACCTGTTCATCGGTCTGATCCGCGCGGGCGAGGTCGGCGGCGTCCTGGAAGAGTCGCTCCAGCGGCTTTCCGCCTTCCTCGAAAAGGACGTCGAGCTGCGCCGCAAGGTGAAGTCGGCCATGACCTACCCGATCATCGTGGCCGTCGTCGCGGTCGCGATCGTGCTGGGTCTGGTGACCTTCATCCTGCCCAAGTTCATGGACCTGTTCAAAGATCTGGGCGTCAAAGAGTTCCCGATGATGACCCAGGTGCTGATCGACTTCTCGAACTTCCTGACCACCAAGTGGTACCTGATGATGCTGATCATGGGCGTCAGCTCGGTGGCGTTCAAGATGTTCACGCGCACCAAGTTCGGGCGGCGGGCGTACGACCGCTTCAAGCTCAAGGTCCCGGTCTTCGGCCCGCTCAACCACAAGGTCTGCCTGTCGCGCTTCGCGCGCACGCTGGCGACCCTGCTCAGCTCGGGCGTCCCCATCCTTCAGGCGATGGAGACGGTCGCCGGTACGGTCAACAACGAGATCATCTCCGACGCGATCCTCGACGCCCGCGCCCGCATCCGCGAAGGCGACGTCATCTCCGAGCCGCTGCGCAAGTCGCGCATGTTCCCGCCGATGGTCGTCCAGATGATCGCGATCGGGCAGGAGTCCGGTTCCCTCGACACGATGCTGATGAAGATCGCCGACTTCTACGAGCAGGAAGTGGACGCCGCGCTGGCGTCCCTGACCGCGGCCATCGAGCCCGTCATGATCGTCTTCCTGGGCGTCACGGTCGGGTTCATCGTCATCGCCATGTTCATGCCCCTCCTCGCGGTCATCCAGAACCTGACCGGCAGTCCCGACGACGCCGAGTAGCGAACGGCGGCGTTTCTGCCGAAGATATCGGTGGGCCTGATCTTCACGGCGGGCGCGAGCCTTCGGGCTCCGCGCCCGCCGTTTTGCACGTGACGACGTGGGAGCGTACGTTTGCCGCACTGGTGGATAGAGTGGTTCTCCTCCTGGTTCTGGTACGCGGTGGTCTTCGGCTACGGCGCCATCGTCGGCTCGTTCCTGAACGTGCTCATCTACCGCATGCCGCTGGGCCTGTCGGTGGCGAACCCGCCGTCGCACTGCCCCCGCTGCAAGACGAAGCTGGGGTTCTGGGATAACGTCCCCCTCTTTTCCTTCCTGTTCCTGGGCGCGCGCTGTCGGTATTGCCGCGCGCCGATCTCGTGGCGCTACTTCGGCGTGGAACTTCTCACGGCCTGCCTGTGGGTGGCGCTGTTCCACCGGGTCTCCGGGGACGCCGGGTATTCCTGGGTGGATTTCGTGGCGCAGGCGCTGTTCGCCGCGATCCTCGTAGCCGTCATTTTCATCGACCTCGACCACTTCTTGATCCCGGACGAGCTGAACTGGCTCGGCGCCGCCCTCGGCGTCGCCCGCGACCTCATCTGCCTCGCGCTCATCTGGCAGGCCGGGCCCTGGTACTGGGACGCGTCGGCCCGCGAGTTCGCCTATTTCGGCTGGCTCCCGCGTTCCGTCGTCGGCGCCCTGGTCTATGGCAGCCTGCTCTTCCTCGTCTCGTTCCTGACGTGGATCTACTACGCCCGCGAAGACGACGAGACCGTGGCGCAGGCCGCCCGCCGCTTCTTCGCGGACGAAGAGACCACGGCGACCGCATCCCTGCCGGCGCCCGAGGCCGACACGGTAGTCGACGCCGGCACCGTGCCGCCCGTTCTCCCGGAGACCGAGGAACGGGACCGACGGCAGGACGTGAACGAAGCGGCGGCGACCGGCGACAGTTTGAGCGGCGGAGGCGAGGAAGCGGAAGACGCCGAAGCCGGGGAGGATGACGAAGAAGAGGAAGAAAGCGAACCCCCGCGCCTGCGCTTCAGCCCCGGCTTCCTCGCGCTCGCGAGCGCGTTGCTGCTCATCCCGGTGGTGAAGGCGTGGGCCGCACTCGCCTTCGTGCTCCCCCTGCTCGCCTTTGTCGGGCTGACGCGCACGTCCGGGGAGCCGACCGGCGCGGCCGCAGCCCGTTTCTTCCGCGCCGACGACGGAGCGCAGGGCCCGCCGACGCCCCCCGACGCAACGGACGACGAGCCGTCGCCTGAAGCGGCTCTGGCGGCCGACGCGGATCTGTTCGCCCACGAGGCGGCGGAAGGGAAGCACGGCGGCATGGGGTTGGGCGACGCGAAGCTGGCGCTCGCCATCGGGGCGATGCTCGGGCCGGGCGGCGCCCTCCTGTCACTCATGGTGGCGACCGCGGCGGGCGCCGTGGTCGGCGTCGTGCTGGCACGCCTGCACGGCCGGGGCCTGCGCATCGGCATCCCGTTCGGGCCCTTCATGGCGCTCGGCGCCGTCCTGGTCCTGCTCTTCGGCGACGCCCTGACCCGGTGGTATCTTCGCTTCGCCGGCCTCCGATGAAAAACGGGCGGGGGAGCAGCGACTCTGCTGCTCCCCCGCCCGTTTCCACGGCGCCTCTTCGCGCCGAGTAGGCTGCCGGTCTCTACGGCTTACGTTCCGGCTCCCGCGCGGTAAAGCACCATGCCTCTTTCCATGCGCCGCCGACCGAGCCGTACATCTCCAGGCGCGCGTCCAGAAGCGCGAGGTTGCGCCACACCTTGCCGCCCCGTCGTGCAGCGATACGCAGCCGCTTTCCGCTGCCTTCCAGCATCTCGCGCACACGGAGCAGCCAGCGCAGCCCGTCGCTGTCGGCATACGACGCGCCCGTCGCATCGAGCAGAACAAAGCGTGCCCCGGCCGCCCGGGCGCTTGCCGCCACCTGATCCGGGGCGGGCAGCGATCCGTCTAAAGCACCGCCTACGCGCAGGAGGAGGACCCTGCCGACGCCGTGCTTGTCCATGAATCCCTCACTTTCACGCCGCCGTCGTTGGCGGCCCATAAACAAAAACGACCATGTCAACTACAGGACATGGTCGCACACCCCATTCCGAGAAGGCGCGGCCCGACACGGGCCGTCCGCTCGAAATAAAGCGTTCGCTCCTGCCCTGCCTGCGAGGTTAGCTGACGGGTTCGGGAAGGAAGCTTCCCTACGCGGGCGTCGTCACCCGCGATTCACCCCAGAATGTGGTTCCCCCGCTCCCGGGACCCGGGACTCGGCAACTGATTTGTGACTTCCGACGCGGCATCCGCAGCGTCGTCCGTGGTTCTATTATATCATATCGGGCACGGGATGGAGAAGCGCCGCGCCCGCCCAAAACACCGGAATTTACGGCGTCGTCGTCGACGCCGTCGACGGAGTCGTAGTCGCCGGAGTCGTTGCGGGTGCGCTGTCCACGGCGGCGGCCCGGTCCACCACGGGCGGCTCCTCCGGTCCGGACAAGGGATCACGCACGTCATGACGCGACAACGACGTGGCGCCGTACTTCTCCAGGAGCGCGAGCGCGTCGACCGACGAAACGTGCGACGACCGCACCGTCACCAGGATGTCCCCGCGCACGATCGATTCATGGATGTGGGCCGCGTGTTCGTCGGGAACCCCCTGGTCCACGAGGTACCCGACCACCCCGCCCCCGATGGCCCCCGCCGCTGTCGAACCGAGAGTGGCTCCGATGGCGGCGGCCAGGGGACCGGCCGCCAGGATCGGGCCGATCCCGGGGATGGTCAGGGCGACCGCGCTCGCGAGCACGCCCACGGCCAGGCCCGCGGCGCCCCCCTTCAGCGCCCCCGCCGTCACGTCCGCGGGCCCCGTGACCGTGATCCCCTCCGACGCCTCGCTCTCCACCCGCGGCAGGCCCGCCCCGTCCGAGCGGCGCACGACCGAGATCTCGTTGCCGCCCACCCCGTGGTCCTTCAGCGCCGAGATCGCCCGCTCCGCGTTCTCCAGGTTGTCGAAAACCCCGTACACCGCTTCGGTCATAGGTTCTGCCTCCTATGCCCCGTTTACCCGTGGCAAAAGGGCTACAAACGCCGCCATTTCGTTCTTGATCGCCCGCGGTTCAGGCCCCGGATGTGACGGCGCCGCTGTGCCCTGGCGGTTACCGGGGCGCCATCGATGGGTCCGGACCGGCGGCCTGTTCGCCCCGGTTTCTGACGAGCGAGCCGTTGTTTGTTCCGGCCGATCCTGCCGCAAACACGTCGTGTCGCTCCAAAGCCACTGGCAGGACGAAAAACAGGAGAGCGGGCGGCGGGTACAATCGAAACATATGATCGATGACGAACGGAGCGCCGGGCTGTCGCACCTGGATCCCGAGGGCGGAGCGCGGATGGTGGACGTGTCCGGCAAGCCGGAGACGGCGCGGACGGCGCGGGCACAGGGCCGGGTCCGCATGAGCGCGGCGACGCGCGACCTGATCGCGCGGCAGGCGCTTCCAAAAGGGGATGTTTTCACGGTCGCGCGGGTTGCCGGCGTTCTCGCGGCGAAGCGGACCGCGGAGTTGAGCCCCTTGTGTAACCCCCTCCCCCTCACTGACGTGCAGGTCGATCTCGTTCTGAGCGACACGGGCGTGGAGATCGCGGCGACGGCGGCCTGCGTGGGACGCACCGGGGTCGAGATGGAAGCGCTTGCGGCCGTGACGGTGGCGGCGTTGACGGTGTACGATATGTGTAAGTCTGCCGAGAAAACGCTCATTATAGAGGCGATCCGCCTGGTCGAGAAGACAGGCGGCAAGAGCGGCACGTTCCGGTGGGACGAACAAAAGCAGGGTGCCGGAACCCCGGAAACGGCCGGATCATAAACACTATGCTCTCCTATGGCGACGCGTTGACGCGGATATTGGAAGCTGCGGGGGGGCCGCTGGCGGCGGAACCCGTCCCCGTGGAGGAGGCTCTGGGCCGGGCGCTCGCGGAAGACGTCGTCGCCCCGGCGGACCTGCCGCCGTTCGACAACTCGGCGGTGGACGGGTACGCAATCAGCGGCACGGAACCGCGCGGGAAGAACGCTCCGGGCGTCTTCCGCGTCGCCTTCACGGTTCCGGCGGGCGGCGCGCCGCCCGGCCCCCTGTCGCCGGGTTGGACGGCGCGCATCTTCACCGGTGCGCCCCTGCCCGAAGGCGCGGACCGCGTGGTGATGCAGGAAGACGCCGAGCCCCTCGATTTCGATGAGGTGTTTCTCAAGTCGCCGGGCTCAGCGGGCGACTTCATCCGCCGGCGCGGCGCGGACGTGGCCCGCGGCGAGGTGGCGCTGGCGAAAGGCGCCGGCCTTGGGCCCGGCGAGATCGGCCTGCTCGCGGCCCTGAACGTCACGGGAGCCCTCTGCCCCCGCCTGCCGTATGTCGGACTGCTCACCACGGGCAATGAAGTGGTTCCGCCGGGCAAGGGTGGGCTTCGCCCCGGCCAGATCCGCGATGCGAACGGGCCGGCGCTTTCCGCCGCGGTCGCAGAGGCGGGCGGCGTGGTCGCCGGGCGGCGCCACGCACGCGACACCGAAGCGGACGTCCGGTCGGCGCTGGAGGCGTTCGCCGGCTGTGACGTCATCGTCGCCTCCGGAGGCGTCTCGGTCGGCGATCACGATCATGTCAGGACGGTCCTGGAACGGACCGGAAACCTGGACTTCTGGCGCATCGCGATCAAGCCGGGCAAGCCGCTCGCCTTCGGACGGGTTCACGACGCGCTCTTTTTCGGACTGCCGGGGAACCCGGTCTCGTCGCTGGTCACGTTCGAGCTGTTCGTGCGGCCGGTCCTCCGGCGGTTGGCGGGCCACGCGAACGCCGACCGGCCTCGGGTCTCCGCCGTCCTCGACGCGCCGCTGTCCCACACCCCCGGCAGGCGCGAGTTCGCCCGCGCCCGTCTGTCCTGGCGCGACGGCACATACCACGCCACGCCGACGGGGCACCAGGGCTCGCACCGCCTCCTCTCGCTCGCCGGCGCCGAAGCGCTTCTCGTCGCCCACGAAGACCGGGGCGACTACGTCGCGGGCGAGACGCTGCCCGCGCTCCTGTTGGCCTGACGGCCACCTGAGCGCCCGGGGCGGCGGCTAACCACCGTCGCGGGCACGGGGGTGCGCGCGCTCGTAGGTCTCACGCATGCGGCCGGTGGTCACGTGGGTGTAGATCTGTGTAGTAGACAGGTCGGCATGCCCGAGCAGTTCCTGGACGACGCGCAGGTCGGCGCCGCGATCGAGCAGGTGGGTGGCGAAGGAGTGGCGCAGCGTGTGCGGCGTGATCTTGTGCGACGCGGCGACCACGTCACAGTATTTGTCGAACAGGCGCCGCACGCTCCGGTCCGATAAGCGCCCCCCGCTCTTGTTCAGAAACAGGGCGGCGGCGGCGGCGGCTCCCCTGCCCCGTGCAGCGAGGAGGCCGTGCCCCCCTTCCAGGTATTCCTGCAGCGCGGTCACGGCGGAGCGTCCCAGCAGGGCGACGCGCTCCTTGCCCCCCTTCCCGCGCCGGACGCGGGCCGTGCCTTCTCCGTTCGCGTCGCAGGAGATGTCCGTCTTGTCCAGCGACACCAGCTCGCCCGCTCGCATGCCGGAGGCGTACAGAACTTCCAGGATGGCGCGGTCGCGCAGCCCTTCCGGCTTCGCGGTGTCGGGCGCCTGCAGGAGCAGGTTTACCTCCTCCTCCGCCAGAAAGTGGGGCAGTGACTCGCGTTTACGGGGCGTGGAAAGGTTCCGGGCCGGGTCGGACGCCGCGAGGCCGCGTCGGACGAGAAATCGGAAAAAGGCGCGCAGGGACGAGGCTTTGCGGGCGACGGAGGTGCGGGCGAGGCCCCGGCCGGCGCTCAGGTCGGTCAGGAAGGCGCGCACGAGCGGCGTATCGACCGCGCCGGCGTCGCCCACGCCCTGCTGCTCCGCGAAGCGGGCGAACTGGAGCAGGTCTTCGGCGTAGGCCTTGACGGTGTGAACGCTGGCGCCGCGTACACCGCGCAGATGGGCCGTGAAGGCTTCGATATCGGAGTCCATTGAGGGATGAGGGATGAGGGCCGAGGGATGAGGTAGAAAAAATGCCTCATCCCTCGGCCCTCATCCCTGACTCACTGGCCGAGCCCGCCGACGTCCGTGAAGATCGGCAGGTAGTCGCGCCACACGGCGTGCCGGGCGCCGGCGACGTACTTGTTCAGCGAGATGTACGGCGTGTACCGCGGGCGGCGCGGCGCCCGGAGCAGCTTCATGCCCACCTTCTCCGGGGTCTTGTCGCCCTTTTTGGTGTTGCACCGGCGGCAGCAGGCGACCAGGTTCTCCCACTGCGAGCCGCCGCCGTGCCGCTTGGGCACGACGTGGTCGATGGTCAACTCCCGGGCGCTCGTGCCGCAGTACTGGCAGGTGTAGTTGTCGCGCGCGAACACGGACCGGCGCGACAGCTTCAGCTCCGGCAGCGGCCGCTTGACGTGGTGGCGCAGCTTGACCACGGACGGCGTGGGCAGCAGATCCCCCTCCGCAGAGGCGACCGTCTGCTCCTCCTGGGCGTGGAGCACGTCCGCCTTGCCCAGGTAGACCAGGACGATGGCGCGGCGAAGATTGCATACGTTCAGCGGCTCGTAGTCACTGTTCAAGACCAAAACTTCTTGGCTCATCCCTTACGGGCGCTCCTTTCCGGGCACACAACGCACGGAGGCGTCCTCAAGAAACGAAAAACCCGCCAGCGGCGGGCGCGGGCGGGTTTCAGACGAACGTGCGTTGCGCGCACGTCATGAGCACAAGCCGGTGGAGGCTGTGCTCGTCTTCCCCGCACCGAAGCGCGCGTTCCCGCCCCGGCATGGCGATGCCGCTCCCTGCGGAACAAGTGCAGGGACGCCACGCATCCGCGGAGGGACGCTCCGCCACAGATAGCCGGATCAGGTTTCGCATGTCGTACGGGCCGGAACGCTGCTGGCCGTTCCTGACCGCTACTATCGTAACCCATGGCCGCGCGCCTTGTCAAGACCGCGAAGAGAAATCTTCTTCGTTATAAGGAGGCAATCGTTTGAACGGCCTTTTGGTCCGTATCCCTGCGGCTTGACAGCCCCCCGCGCGACGGCTAAAATAGGGCAGCGTGCGGGCGGGGGCTGGCGCGCCCGGTGGAACGGAGGCTACGCGGACATGAGGGAAGCGACGACCGAGGCCGGAGCCCGCGCCCCCGGCAGGAAACGGGGCGACGCGGCCGCAGCCTCGCCGCGCTGGGACGGCGGCGGCGCGCCGGGGTCGCACGCGGCGCTCGCACTGGCCGTGATGCACGAGGTGCTGCTCGCCCTGGCGCACGGAGCGCCGCAGGAGACGACGCTGGGCATCGTCGCCGAGAAGGCCCGCCTGCTGACCGATTGCGCGTCGGCGGCCGTCGCGCTCACTTCGGGCGACCGGGAGTCCGTCACCTTCGCCGCCGTCTCCGGCGATGACTCCGCCGAACTGTTGGGGACGCAGGTCCTCGTGCGGGACACCATCGCCGGGAACACCGCCCGCACCGGCGAACCCCACCTCGCGTTCAGCCCCGAGTCCATCGGGCGCGCCGTGAACGGGCAGGCCCCGGAAGGCGCCGCCGCCGCGCAGGTTTCGGCGCAAACGCGCTCGGCCGCCGTCGTGCCGATCTTCGAGGGCGGCGTGCCCGTGGGGGCCCTGGCCGCGCTGAACAAAGAGAGCGGCCGCCCGTTCGGCGGCGACGACCTGTTGTCCCTTTCCACCCTCGCCGCCGCCGCGTCGGTCACGCTCGCCTACCACCGGCACCGCGACGACGCGCAGCGGCAGGGCCGCGAGCTGTCCACCCTTTATGAAGCCGTCCGCAGCGTCGCCGGACAGCTCTCGGCGCAGGAGATCCTGAGCGCGGTGCTGGAACAGGCCGCCGCCCACATCGAGAGCAGCGGCGTCGCCGTGTTCCTCGTCAACGACGAGCGCACGCACCTGTATATCGCGGCCGACCGGGGGCTCAACGGCGACCAGCGCGACGTGACGCTGCCGGCGGACTCCGGTCTGGGCCGCGCGGTGCTCGCGGCCACGCGCCCGCTGTTTCTGTCGTTCACAGAGGACGTCGAAGAGGAGGCGCTGCCCGCGTCCCCTCCCAGCTTCGAAGCGCCCTTCCCGGGCCTGCCCGCCCGCTCGGGCCTTGCCGCGCCCATCCGCTCCGGGGACCTCGTGCACGGGCTCGTGCTCGCCGTGTCGGGTCAGCCCGAAGGGGTGTACACGCTGGCGGACGCGAACCTGCTGTCCGCGCTGGCGGCGCAGGCGGCGGTCGCCATGGAAAACGCGTGGCTCTACGAAGACGCCACGCGCCGCGCCGAGGAGGCGTCCGCCCTGTACGAGCTGTCGCAGACCATCACCTCGACGCTGCGCCTGCCCGACGTGCTCGATCTGGTGGCGGATTCGGTGCTGAATCTGGTCTCCGTCGACAAGTTCGCCCTGTTCCTGCGGGAAGGCCGCTCGGAGCGCCTGCAGCTCGTCGTGGACCGCGGTCTGGCCGAAGGCGCGGGGGAGCGCCTGCAGCCGCTGATCGGCCAGGGCATCGCCGGGTGGGTCATGGAGTTCGAGACGCCCACCGCGGTCCAGGACGTCGCCGCGGACCACCGGAACGCGTCCGCCCCGCTGCACAACGAGGGCGTGGTATCCATGACGTGCATGCCGCTGCAGGTGGGGGCCGCGACGATCGGCGTGCTGTGCGCGCTCAGTTCGCGCCGGCGCCTGTTCACGGTCGCGGAGATGGAGCTGCTCTACACCATCGCCAACCAGGCGGCGATCGCCATCGAGAACGCCCGCATCTATGCCGACATGCGCCAGAAGGCGCTGGAGCTACGCCGCTACTTCCACCGCGTCGCCCGCGCCCTCGGCTCGTCCCAGTCGCCGGGCGCGGTGCCCAAGCTCATCACCTCGCTGACGCTGGAGGTGATGGGCGCGGACCGCTGCGCGCTCTACTCGCTGGAGGCGGGACCGGACGGGCCCGATCTTGTCCCGCTGGCCGCCCTGAATTTCCGGCCGGCCGGCGGGAACGAGGGCGGTCGGCTCCCGGCCACGGAAGACACCCCCGCGGGCTGGGTGGCGCGGCGCGCGCGCACGCTGACGATCGAGGATCTGGCGACGGACGAGCGCTTCGCCGCCGCGCGGGGGATGCGGGGGGGGCGGATCCGGGGAGGTTCGTATCTCGGCGTCCCGCTGCGTACGGCGCGTCAGGTGGTCGGCGTGCTCGAGATCTACACGCGGGCACCGCGCATCTGGCGCGTCGACGAGGTGCGTCTGCTGCTCACCTTCGCCTCGCAGGCGACCGTGGCGCTGGAGAACGCGCGCCTGATACAGGAGAGCGGGCGCGCCGCCCGCGACGCCGACCTGCTGCAAGACCTGCTCGCCATGGCCACGTCGCCGCACGGCGCGGGCGAGCCGTGGCCGCTGGTCGCGCGCCTGGCCGACGGGCTCGAAGCGGGCGCGGCCGCGCTGACGCGTTCGGAAGACTCGAAGGACTGGCTCCTGCGGGCGGCGCACAACGTCACGGACGAGGAAGCAGCCGGCCTGGGAACCCTGTTGAGCAGCCCGTCCCCCGCTCGCGGGCTGGCCGCCGTATCCCGGGACGGGAACACCGCCGTCGTGCTTATCCCGGGCGCGGCGCCCCCGCCGGCGCGCGCCGCCGAACTGCTCCGCTGCGCCGCCGAACTTCTGTCGCGGGAACGTATCCATGAGCCGGAACGTTTACCTAATTGAGAGGTCTAATATAGGAGAAGGGTAACGCCACGGCACGGAACGTGCGTGGAGCATGAGCGGGCCGCCCCGCACAATCCCGTGCTAAATCCGGGGCGTTTGTGGAATCATGGCGGTGAGACTATCATGATTTCGACGCGACGAGAATTAACGATGCAGGACAACGAGGTCATCCGGCTGCAGATACCGGGCTTGCCCGAATTCATAGGGATCGCTCGCCACGCCGTCGACGCCGTGAGCGAGCAGATGCGCCTGCCCCGCGACTCGCGCATGGCGGTCAAACTGGCCGTCGGCGAGGCGTGCAACAACGCCGTCCTCCACGCCAACGACGGCCAGCGGCGGGTCGTGGTCGTCGCGTGCCGGGCCTTCCCGGGCGCGCTGGAGATCGAGGTCACGAACCAGGGGAACGGGTTCCACCCCGGCGCGGGCACGCCGATGCCGCGCGCCGAAGACCTGAGCGAGCACGGACGCGGCATGCCGCTGATGGAACTGATGATGGATTCCGTGGAATATCTTTCGGTCGACGGCAATACGACCGTGCGAATGCGGAAGAATTTCGTCGTCCCCGCGTAGAGACGCAGCGACGCGCCGGCGAACCTTTTGTTCGCCGGCGCGACTTCCCCAACCGTCTTCCGCCTCCAACCGCCTACTTGATGATCGCCTCGGTTTCGGCGTCGGCAACACGGACCCGGTTTCGCCCCCCGGTCTTGGCCGCGTAGAGCGCCTTATCCGCCTGCTCGATCAGGGCGGCGTCGCCGACCGCCTGTCCCGGCAGGCTCGCGACGCCCACCGAGATGGTCAGCTTCGCCGTGTCGCCTTCCGGCAGCAGGAAAACGTGCCCTTCTATCGTCGCGCGGAGGCGCTCGGCGATGACGCGCGCCTCCTCCACGCCCGTTTCCGGGCAGATGATCGCCATCTCCTCGCCGCCGTAGCGGGCCGGGATGTCCATGCTGCGCAAGCCCCGGCGCAGCAGTTCGCCCACCTGGTTCAGGAGCGCGTCGCCGCCGGGGTGACCGTACGTGTCGTTCGCTTTCTTGAAGTGGTCGATGTCCACCATCAGCAGCGAGACCGCGTGCGCGTACCGGTACGCGCGCTGCACCTCGTCGGCGAGCCGCAGGCGGAAGCTGCGGTAGTTGTCCAGCCCGGTCATCGCGTCCGTCGTCGCCAGCGCCTGGAGCCGCGCCCGCTGGATCGGGTAGACCACGTGCTCGGCGAACTGGCCCACAAGCTGCTGGTGCCGCTCCGTGAACGCGTGCCCCTTGCGGGTGCTTACGTAAAGGAGGCCGAAAAACGTGTCCAGCGTCCTGAGCGGGGCGACGATCACGCCGGTGGCCTCCGGATCCAGGTCGGAAAGCGTGCCCATGTCCGGCGGCGCCGGGCTGCGCTGCAAGTTCTTCCAGAGCCGTGCGTCGTAGGCCGTGCGGGCATAGGCTTCGGTCTCGTCGAGCGGCAAGGCGCGCAGGCGGACCTGCTCGCCGGGGATCCCGGTCAGCAGGGCGAGCTGAAGCGGCGCGTTCTCGTTCTCGCGCAGGAAGATGGCGCACACGTCCGCGGGGACAAGCTCGGAGACACGGATCAGCGCCACCGCCAGCGTGTTCTCCACGCCGTACATGGACTCCATCATGACGGACGTGTCCAGGAACGCTTCCTTCTCCTCGGCGCGCACTTGCTGCTCCCGGGCGTGGGCCGACGCCGCCTCCGCGGCGTGCCGGACGCTCCGGGTGAACAGGCCCGCCGCCAGGGCCACCAGGTCCAGCACCAGGATGTGGACGACCGTGGCCAGAAGCGGAAGGTTTCCGGCGCCGGGCGGGCTTGTCAGGAGCAGGGTGCCGGAAGCGAGGGCGGCCACGACGAGGCTGCCGGCCCAGTTCCAGAAGAAGGCCGCGAGCAGGACCGGGAGGTAGAGGAGCCCGAACCAGGGCGAGAGCGCGCCGCCGGTCGCCGATACGGCCGCCAGAACGCCCACGAGGCACAGGAGCACGAACGTGATACGGAGGACCTGCTGTTTGTGTTCCAGTGCTTGCCCCATGCCGTTGTGTACATTCTCAGGGGGGAGCCGGTTCCAGCGCCGCGCGCGCGCGCCGTATCTGCTCCCGGACGGCCTCCGCGCCGGTGCCACCGCGGCTCCGCCGGGCGTCGGCGGACGCTCGGGGGGTGATGGCGTGGAGAGCCGTTGCGGGGAAACGCCCATCATGCTGACGTAAATCCTCTAAAGACAAATCTTCCAGGATGCGCCCGTTTTCCAAACACTCCCGCACCAGACGCCCGACGATCTCGTGCGCTTCGCGGAAGGGAACCTCGGCCGCGGCCAGAGCGTCGGCGAGATCGGTGGCGGTGGAAAAATCGCCGTGCAGGGCGGCCCCGGTCTTTTCGGGTCGGAAACGGGCCCCGGCCAGCAGCCGGGTCATCAGGCGCACGCAGGCCGATACGGTGTCCGCCGTATCGAACAGAGGCTCCTTGTCCTCCTGCATGTCCTTATTATAGGCGAGGACCAGCCCTTTCATCAGGGTGAGCAGGGTAATCAGGTCGCCGTAAACGCGCCCGGTCTTCCCCCGGATCAGTTCCGCGACGTCCGGGTTCTTCTTCTGGGGCATGATCGACGAGCCGGTCGTGACCGCGTCATCCAGTTCGACGAACCCGAATTCGGGCGTGTTCCACAGCACGATCTCCTCCGCAAGGCGGGACAGGTGCAGCATCAGGAGGGAACCGGCGGCGCAGAACTCGACCGCGAAGTCCCGGTCGGCCACGGCGTCGAGCGAGTTCTCGCAGAGCGCCGCGAAGCCGAGCTGCTCGCGCACGAACTCGCGGTCGATGGGGAACGGCGTACCCGCCAGTGCCCCCGCGCCCAGCGGAAGGGCGTCCGCGCGCCGGTGCGCGTCCGCCAGCCGGCCGTCGTCGCGGGAGAACATCCAGAAGTAGGCCAGCAGGTGGTGGGCCAGGCGGATGGGCTGGGCGTGCTGGTGGTGGGTGCGTCCCGGCAGCAGGACGTCAAAGTTCGCCTCGGCTAGATTGACCAGGAGGGCCCGCAGGCGGGCGAGGTCCTCGCGGAGCCGGGTGTTCTCATCCTTGAGCCACAACCGCACGTCGGTCGCGACTTGGTCGTTGCGCGAGCGGGCGGTGTGCAGCTTCCCGGCGACCGGGCCGATGCGCGAGCGCAGCAGACCCTCCACCGCCGAATGGATGTCTTCCGCGTCGTCGGGCAGCGAGGCGGCGCCGGATTCCAGGTCCGAGGACAGCGCCTTTAGCCCGGCCACCAGCGCCTCGCCCTCGTCGGGCGCGACGATCCCCTGCCGGGCCAGCATCCGCGCGTGCGCGATGCTGCCCCGGATGTCCTGGCGCCACAGCCGCCGGTCGAACGGCAGCGACTGGTTGAACGCCCAAACGAGCGCGTCGGTCTCGCCCTCGAAACGACCTCCCCACAAAGCCAAAGATTTCTCCCCTAGCGATATTCGATGTCGAAAAGGCCATCCCGGAAAACCGGGTGCGGCGTTGCTTCCGCCGGGCGGAACGCTAGCCCGGACAGACCGTGCGCCTCGACAACCGACTTGAAGGCGTCGGCGGCGAACACGTCGAACCCGCTGAAAGGCGTCTTGAAGAGTCGGGCGTCCCCTACCCTGTCCGGGTCGAAGGCGTATCGCTCCACCCGCCGGGACTCTTTGCCGCTCCGGAGCCTCGTGACCTGGATCTCGGCCCGTGATTCGTCCAGGCAGTCCAGCACCGAGACCGGGTTCAAAAGGACGTAATCGTACCCAATCACCTCGACCGGCAGCACCTCGACGTCGTCCCTCAAGAGCGGCAAGACGACCTGGGCCGCCCGCGCACTGCACAGGAAGGCGCCCCCGTAGTGGTGCGGGAAGTCGGTGACGTTGATCACCGGCTCCGTCGGCCGGCCCCG
>CADCTO010000393.1:0-1152 GCA_902805585.1 uncultured Armatimonadota bacterium
CGCGCCGAGGTCGCCGGGCAGGGTGGATGAGGGCGGAGGGTGCAGCAGAACTCGTTGCACAGCCCTTCGCTTGCACGATTCGTCCAGTAGTAGTGCGCGCTATCACACCACAGGTAGCTGTCCGGATGCTGCTGGCGAATTCGGGGCGGGCTGTTGGGGTATGCTGATGGCGACGCCCGGCGGAGTGCCGGGGCATCGGCGCGCCAAGGAGGGGGGCCATGTCGCTGCAGCCGCAAGCCGTCTACGTGGTGCCGGAGGATACGGCGCGGGTCGCGCGGGCGGCCTTCCCGAAGGGTAACCCGTACCTGCGCATGGACGACGAGCTGGGCCGGCTCTCTGCCGACCAGGACTTCGCCGCGCTCTTCCCGACGCGCGGCCAGCCCGCCTTCGCCCCGGCGCAGCTCGCGCTCGTCACGCTGATGCAATTCGCGGAGAACCTGTCCGACCGCCAGGCCGCCGACGCGGTCCGCGCGCGGATCGACTGGAAGTACGCGCTGTGCCTGGAACTGGACGACCCGGGCTTCGATGCCTCGGTGCTGTGCGAGTTCCGCGCCCGGCTGCTGGCCGGCGGGCAGGAGGCCCTCCTCTTCGACCTGCTGCTGGCGCGCTGCCGGGAGGCGGGGCTGGTGCGGGCGCGCGGGCGGCAGCGCACCGACGCGACGGCCGTGCTGGCGGCGATCCGCCTGCTGAATCGCCTGGAACTGGTCGGCGAGACGCTCCAGCACGCCCTGCACGCGCTCGCGGCCGTCGCGCCGGACTGGCTCCGCCAGGCCTGCCCGGCCGAGTGGGCCGAGCGCTACGGGCGGCGATTGGAGGAGTATCGCCTGCCCAAGGACTTGCCAGCACGTCAGGCGCTCGCGGCGCAGATCGGGGCGGATGGTCGGCAGTTGCTCGCGGCGGTCTACGCTGCGACGGCCCCGACCTGGCTGCGGGAGGTGCCGGCGGTCGAGACGCTGCGGCAGGTCTGGGTCCAGCAATACTCCGCGCCGGGCGAGGACGGGGCGGTGCGCTGGCGTGCCGCGGGTGACCTGCCGCCCTGCGCGATCCGCATCGACTCGCCGCACGACCCGGAGGCGCGCTACGGCACCAAGCGCGCCACCAGCTGGACGGGGTACAAGGTCCACCTGACCGAGACCTGCGACGGCGACACGC
>CADCTO010000393.1:1255-1618 GCA_902805585.1 uncultured Armatimonadota bacterium
ACCTCGTTGATGCGGGCTATGGCGATGCGGACAACCTGGTGACCGCAGCCCAGGAGCACCAGGTCGACCTGGTCGGGCCGGCCCTCGGCGATCGTCATTGGCAGGCGCACACGCCCGGGGCCTACACCGCGGACTGCTTCGCCATCGACTGGGAGGCCCGCCACGTCACCTGCCCCGAGGGCCACGCCAGCAAGCGCTGGGCGGCGACCCACGACCCGCACGGCAATGCCGACATCGTGGTCACCTTCGCCGCGCCCACCTGCCTGGCCTGCCCCGCCCGCGCCCGCTGCACGCGGGCGACGGGGCCGCGCCGCCGCCTGATCCGCCCGGAGCCCCAGCACCGGGCGCTGCGCAAAGCGCGCG
>CADCTO010000394.1 GCA_902805585.1 uncultured Armatimonadota bacterium
CATACGGGCCTTGACGTCGATCACGTCGTCGACGGCGACCACCACGTCCGGCGAAAGCGGCACGGGCTTGCGGAAGCTGTCCTGCATATACAGGATGATCGGGGTTCGCGACAGGTGCGGAACAAGCGGGCAGATGTTGGGGACGCGGATCAGATACGAGGCATCCTGGACCAGCATGCCGGTGCGCCGGTGATCGGGATGATAATCATTGGTGCGGTGCGTGAACACCAGGTCGGGCCGGAACTCGCGGATCAAGCGGATGACGCGCTCGCGTGTCGCCATGTCCGCCTCCAGCCGCCCGTCGGGATAATCGAGTACCTCGTATTCGATCCCGGCGACCTCGGCAACGCGCCGCGTTTCTCCCCGGCGCCGCTGCGCCAACGGCCCGCCGCCCAGCGTGTGATGGCCCGCCTCGCCGTTGGTGGCCGAGACGAACTTCACCAAGTGCCCCTGCGCGCGGTATTTGGCGGCCAGTCCGCCGGTCTTGAACTCGCAGTCGTCGGGATGCGCGCCGATCATCAGCGCGCGGGTGGGTTCCTGTTGCAAAAAGGTCTCCTTCGTCCTTATCTGCGGCAACCTGCCGCTGCGGGCTACGCTGCCGCCCGTCGTTTCAGCCCGGCCCTTTCGTACACCGCATCGACCACGCGCATCGTGGCGACGGCGTCCGCGGCGTCGGTAAGGTTGGGCCCTTCGCCGCGGACGGCACGGACGAAGGCGCGCAATTGATAGTTGTACGTCGGCTCCAGAGATACATGCTCGACGCGCACGCCTTCCCGGGTTTGCACCCGACACTGATGGAAGAAATGCGGCAGGAACGGGTTGCGGACGTGCAGCACGCCCCGCTCCCCCACGACGGCCGCCCCGATGCGGAGAAGCGTGTGCGAGCGCAGTGAGCAGAGCATCCGCGCCGTACCGCTCGCGGGCAGGGTGAACTCCGCCTCCATCCGCCGGTCCACGTCGGGGCCAACCAGCAGGGCGCGCGCCGCGGTCACGACCGGTTCGGCGCCGGAAAGGAACCGGATCAGGTGGATGACGTAACAGCCGAGGTCCATGGTCGCACCGCCCGCCAGGTGGTAGCGGTAGCGGATGTCATCGCGCCGGAACAGCGGCACGCAGAAAGACGCATGGATGGAGCGCAGTTCGCCGAGTTCGCCGGACGCGACGATCTCCTTCATAAGCAGCGCCAGCGGGTGGTAGCGGTAGTGGACGGCCTCCATCAAAATCCTGCCACTCTCCGCGGCGACCGCCGCCACCTGTTCCGCTTCGGCGGCGTTCGAGGCCAGCGGCTTTTCGCACAGCACGTGCTTCCCGGCGCGCAGGGCACGCACAGACCACTCAGCGTGCAGCGCGTTGGGCAGGGGGATGTAGACGGCGTCGATGTCCGGGGCGTCGATGAGCGCCTGGTAGGTAGCGTGGACTGCGGATACCGCGTGCGCGGCGGCGAAGGCTCGCGCACGCTTCTCGTCCCGGGCGGCGACGGCGACCACCTCGACATCCGGCACGGCGCGCGCCGGCCGGATGAGCGCGCGCGGCGCGATCGCCGCCGCCCCCAGGATGCCGAACCGGACGGGCGGCGGCGGCGACGGGGCCATCGCTCAGGCGATGAGCCCCTTGATCGCGTGCGCGGGCTCGACACCCGTCAGCTTCTGGTCCAGGCCCTGGTATTTGAACGTGAAACGCTCGTTGTCGATGCCCAGCAGGCGCAGGACGGTGGCGTGGAAATCGGGGACGCTCACCGGGTCCCGCACGATGTTGTACGAAAACTCGTCGGTTTCCCCGTACACCGTGCCGGCGCGCGAGCCGCCGCCGGCCATCCACATGGTGAAGCAGCGGGGGTGGTGGTCACGCCCGTAGTTCTCTTTCGACAGGCCGCCCTGCGAATAGATCGTGCGCCCGAACTCGCCGCCCCAGATGACCAGGGTGTCGTCGAGAAGCCCGCGCGCCTTCAGGTCCTGGACCAGGCCATAGCAGGCCTGGTCGATGTCCTTGCACTGCGAGGGCAGCCGGCCGGCGACGTTGGAGTGGGTATCCCAGTTGTTGAGGTAGATCTGCACGAAGCGCACGCCCCGCTCGACCATGCGGCGGGCCATCAGGGCGGTGTAGGCGAAGGTCCCGGGCTTGCGCGCCTCCTCGCCGTACAACTGGTAGGTGCTTTCCGGCTCGTTCTTGACGTTGGCCAGGTCGGGGACGCTCGACTGCATCCGGAACGCCAGCTCGTACTGCTGGATGCGCGTGTGCGTCTCGTCGTCGCCGACCGTCTGGTAGTTCATCTGGTTGAGGGCCCGCAGACCGTCGAGGGTCTTGCGGCGGACCGCCTTGGGGACGCCGGGCGGGTTGTTGATGTACAGGATGGGGTCGCCGGTCGAGCGCAGCGACACGCCCGCGTGCTCGCCGGGCAGGTAGCCGGACGACCACAGGCGCGCGGAGATCGCCTGGATCTGCTCGGTGTTCGACGGGGTGGCGACCAGGACGGCGAACGTCGGCAGGTCACTGTTGAGCGAGCCCAGCCCGTAGGACAGCCAGGACCCGATGCAGGGACGGCCCGTGATCTGGTTGCCGGTCTGCATGTAGGTGATGGCCGGTTCGTGGTTGATGGCGTCGGTGTGCATCGAGCGGACGAAGCACAGGTCGTCCACCATCTTGGCCGTGTGCGGCAACAGCTCCGACACCCACATCCCGCTCTTGCCGTGCTGGGCGAACTTGTAGATCGACGGGGCGATGGGGAAGCGCGCCTGTCCCGACGTCATCGTCGTCAGGCGCTGGCCCATCCGCACCGATTCCGGCAGGTCCTTGTCGTAGAACTTGCCCATCTCCGGCTTGTAGTCGAACATGTCCATCTGCGGCGGACCGCCGACCATGTGCAGGTAGATGACGTGCTTCGCCTTGGGCGCGAAGTGCAGTTTGGGGAGGGCGCCACCGACGGCCCGCACCGCTTGATTGCGTGCGCCCGGTTTCCCGGCGGCCCGCGGCGGCGCGGCGGGAGCGGCCCACGCCTCGCCCATGCCCAGACTGCTCAGGGCCGCCCAGCCCAGCGCGTTCATGCCTTTGCTCAGGAACTGCCGCCGCGTCTCCAGGCGGACCCACTCTTCGACGTCGGGGTGTATGTCTTCGCGCTCGCTCATTTGTTCAGTACCTCGTCCAGATTCATCATCTGGTTCACCAGCATCGTCCACGCGGCGACCTTTTCGGGCGGGAGCGTCGGCTCCGGCTTCGCCTCGCCGACCGTCAGCAGCTCTTTCGCGTCCTTCGTGTTCTTGCGGTAGAAGCTGTTCAGGTCGCTGACGGTCTTCAGCACGACCGTCTTCTCTTCGGGGCGCAGCGGCCGGGCCAGCAGTTCCCGCGCGATGAAGTCCGCCCGCGTTGCCTCACTCGGGCCGCCGTCTTTGAGGGCGCGCTGGGCCAGGATGCGGGCCGCCTCCACGAACTGGACGTCGTTCATCGTCACGAGCGCCTGGAGCGGCGTGTTGGTGCGCTCGCGGCGCACGGCGCACGTTTCCCGGTTTGGCGCATTGAAGACGTCCATCGACGCGGGCGGCGCGGCGCGCTTCCAGAAGGTGTAGAGGCTGCGGCGGTACAGGCCCTCGCCCGCGTCGCGCCGGTAGTCGCGCGTGTTGCTCCCGGGCATCGCCACGGCCTCCCACACGCCGTCGGGCTGGTAGGGTCTGACGCTCGGGCCGCCGACCTTTCGCACCAGCAGGCCGCTGGAGGCCAGTGCGTAGTCGCGCACCATCTCGGCGTCCATGCGGAAGCGGGGCCCGCGCGACAGCAGGCGGTTCTGCGAGTCCTTGCGCTTCTTCTCCGGGGTGATCCGCGCCGCCTGCCGGTACGTCGCCGACGTGACCAGCAGCTTGAAGAACCGCTTCACGTCCCAGTTCTTTTCACGGAACTCGACGGCCAGCCAGTCGAGCAGTTCGGGGTGCGACGGCGGCTCGCCCGTGACGCCGAAGTCCTCCGACGTGCGGACGATCCCCGTGCCGAAGATCTCCTGCCAGAAGCGGTTCACGGTCACGCGGGCCGTCAGCGGGTTCTCGGGGCGGAGCAGCCATTTGGCGAAGCCCAGCCGGTTCTTCGGGTAGTCCGCGGGCATCGGCGGGAGCATGGCCGGCGTGCCGGGCTTCACCGGGTCGCGCCGCTTGTCGTACTCGCCACGGAACAGGACGTGGGCCATCGCCGGTTCGGGCCGCTCCTGCGACACGAGGGCGACGGTGCCGCGCTGCCGGATGGCGGATTGTTCGCCTTCCAGCGCCGCCACTTTCGCGACGAGCCCCTGGTACTGCGCGTCGTGGCCCGTCAACCACCAGGCGAACAGTTCATCGGTTTCGGGGGCGGAAAGGGGTGCCGCCGGGCCGCGCGACGCCAGGTAGCCCGCCCGCGTGCCCTGAGCCAGCTGCGTGACTTCTTCGGGCGAGAGCGCCTTTCCGTACAGCCGCACGTCCTGGATCGCCGTGCCGTCGACGCCTGATGTTGTGTGTCGCTGACCGATCTTCAGCGGGACTTCGGTCCGGATCGTGTTCTTGAGCACGTCGGCCTGGGAGTCGGTGTCTTTGGCGACCCCGTCGATGTAGACCCGGATCGACTCCTTTTTCAGCCCGCCGTTATAGGTGAAGCAGACGTGATGCCACTTGCCGGGCTTCAGCGCTTCGCGCGTCACCACCTTCACGGCATCGGTCGGCCACTTGCTGATGATGTGCGTGCCGACCTTGTTCCCCTCGATCCACAGGTCCCAGCCCCGGAAATCGTTCTTATCGTCCATGCGCGCCAGGATCGCGCCGCCCGCGTTCGGGGCCAGCTTCACCCATGCCGCGGCGGTGAACGCCTGGTCTTTCTCGAAGTCGCCGGCGGCCGGCACCTCCACGGTGCTGCCGGCGGTGCGCTGGAACGCTTTGGCCGCGACCTGCCCGGCTTCCCAGGTCGGCGCGGCACTCGCCGTCACCTTCACGGCCTGTCCGTCCACGGTCACGCCGACCTCGGCGCCCTCGCCCTCGCCGAGCGGGGCGTGGAAGCGCAGGCCCTCGGCGGGAACGGACGCGGCCACCGCCGCGGCGTCCGGCGACGCGAGCCATTTGGCGAACTCGGGGCGCGCGGCGGCCTTGCGCGCGTCGACCTGCGTACGCGCCGCGTCGATCTCCCCCTTGAGCGCCTGGTAGCGCGGCCGGTCTTCGGGCATCGGCACGCTCACGATGGGGGGCGTGTCCTTGATGTTCCCGTCCATCGGGTTCTGCGTGGTGTTGTTGAAGAACGCCGCGAGCGAGTAGAACTCCTTCTGGCTGATCGGGTCGAACTTGTGGTCGTGGCAGACCGCGCAGCCGGCCGTCGTCGCCAGGAACACCTGCGAGGCGGTCTCCGTCCGGTCCCGCGTGTACATCACGGCGACCTCTTCGGCGATGGAGCCGCCTTCGTTGGTGGTGATGTTGTTGCGGTTGAAGCCCGTGGCGACGCGCTGTTCGAGGCTCGGGTTCGGCAGCAGGTCGCCCGCGAGCTGCTCGATCGTGAAGCGGTCGAACGGCAGGTTCCGGTTGAAGGCGTCGATCACCCAGTCCCGGTACGACCACATCTCCCGGTAGTTATCGAAATGGATACCGTGCGTGTCCGCGTAGCGCGCGGCGTCCAGCCAGTAGCGGCCCCGGTGCTCGCCCCACTGCGGGCTCGCCATCAGGCGGTCCACCAGCTTCTCGTACGCGTCGGGCGACTTGTCGTTCACGAACGCGTCGACCTCGGCCACCGTGGGCGGCAGCCCGGTGAGATCAAGGCTCAGGCGGCGCGCGAGGGTGCGGCGGTCCGCTTCGGGCGCAGGCTGCAAGCCGGCCTGTTCCAGTTTCGCCAGCACGAAACGGTCGATCGGGTTGCGGACCCACTTGGCGTCCTTCACGGCCGGAAGGGCGGCGCGGCGCGGCGGCAGGTACGACCAGTGCGCCTCATAATTGGCGCCGTCCGCGATCCACTGGATCAGCGTCCGCTTCTGCGCGTCCGTCAGGCTCTTGTGTCCCGACGGGGGCGGC
>CADCTO010000395.1 GCA_902805585.1 uncultured Armatimonadota bacterium
AGGCCGAGGGCGTCATCCGCCGCTACCGCGCGCGCATCGACTGGGAAAAGGCCGGCGACCCGCGCGTCTTCGCCTTCATCGACGTGGCCGTCGCGCCCGAGCGGGGTACCGGCTACGACCGCATCGCCGAGCGCATCTACCGCTACCCGGAGGTCCACAGCGTGTATCTGGTCTCCGGAGGCCAGGACCTGCGCGTCGTGGTCGAGGGTAAGACGATGCAGGAGATCGGCAACTTCGTCGCCGAAAAGGTGGCGACGGTCGAGGGCGTGCGCGGCACGGCGACCCATTTCCTGCTCAAGAAATACAAGGACGACGGCGACCTGTTCGTCGACGGGGAGCCCGACCGGCGGCTGGCGGTGACGCCATGAGGCCCCTTTCCGAGTCGGTCCTGTCGGTCCCCGCGTCCGGCATCCGCCGCTTCTTCGACCTCGTTTCCGAGATGGACGACGTCATCTCGCTGGGCGTCGGCGAGCCGGATTTCGTCACGCCCTGGCGCGTGCGCGAGGCGGCGATCTGGTCGCTGGAGCGCGGCTACACCACCTACACGTCGAACTACGGCCTGCTGGAGCTGCGGCGCGAGATCGCCCGCATGCTCCACAACCGCTACGGCGTGATCTACGACGCCGCTTGCGAGGTGCTGGTGACGGTGGGCGTTTCGGAAGCGCTCGACACCGCCTTCCGCGCCCTGCTCAACCCCGGCGACGAGGTGCTGATCCCCGAGCCCTGCTACGTCTCGTACCAGCCCTGCGTCCGCTTCGCCGGCGGCTGCCCCGTGCCCGTGCCCACCACGGCGGAAAACGGCTTCCGCGCCCGCGCCGAAGACGTCCGCGCCCGCGTCACGCCGCGCACCAAGGCCATCCTGCTTTCGTACCCCACGAACCCCACGGGCGCGACCATGGACCGCGAAGGTCTCCAGGCCATCATGGACGTCGCCGTCGAGCACGACCTGTACGTCGTGTCCGACGAGATCTACGACCGGCTCAGTTACGACGCGCCGCACACCTGCGTCGCCTCGCTCCACGGCGCCGCCGAGCGCACCGTCCTGCTGAACGGATTCTCCAAAGCCTACGCGATGACCGGCTGGCGCATCGGCTACGCCTGCGCCCCCGCGCCCGTCATCGAGATGATGATGAAGATCCACCAGTACACCATGCTGTGCGCGCCGATCACGGCGCAGATGGGCGCCCTGGAGGCCCTGCGCCACGCCGAGCGCGACACCGAAGAGATGGTCGCCGACTACGACCGCCGCCGCCGCCTCTTCACCAAAGGGCTGTGTGAGCTGGGACTGGACTGCCCGCTCCCCGGCGGCGCGTTCTACGCCTTCCCGTCCATCCAGCGCACCGGCCTGACCGAGGAGGTCTTCGTCGAGCGCCTGCTGACCGAGCAGCGCGTGCTCGTCGTCCCCGGCTCCGTCTTCGGCCCCGGCGGCGTCGGCCACGTCCGCTGCTGCTACGCCACGGCCACCGACAAGCTGAACGAGGCCCTGGTGCGCATCGGCCGGTTCCTGGAAACGGTGTGACCTGTCGCCCGGCAACCTATCCCCCCTGCCCCCTTCCCTGCTTCGTTCGCTGCGCTCACAGGGAAGGGTGAGCTAGTTACGGGAGGCTTGCG
>CADCTO010000396.1 GCA_902805585.1 uncultured Armatimonadota bacterium
ATCGGCTGACTGATCTCGACGGTGCGTGCTCGGCCCCCGAGTTCGCGTACTGGCCGAGGGCCTCCGTGAGGCGCGCATCCCGCTGAGCGCGGTTCAACGAGGCGCTGCAGCCGACGAGCGCCCCGAGTCGTCGGGCTGAGCGCCTGGCGAGCACGTCGAGCCTCGGCGCCCTGTCACACGTAGCGTAGGCGCTCGCGGCTGAGCTGGGGCGTTAGGCGCCCGAAGAGCTGGGTCAGGCTTTGACATCACCTAAACCCTCCGCGTGCGGCCGGGTGGCTCGGCATCAGAGCCGGCGCCCGCCCACGCTCTCTAAGCGTCGCGACCTCTGCGCCTCCCATGACTATCAAGCGGATGGACAACGTCGGCATCGTGGTCGAAGACCTCGACGCCGCCATCGAGTTCTTCACCGAGCTGGGCCTCACGCTTGAAGGGCGCGCCCCGATCGAAGGGGACTGGGCCGATGGCGTCACTGGCCTGCGCGACATGCGCGTCGAGATTGCCATGATGCGTACGCCGGACGGTCACAGCCGGCTCGAGATGTCCCGATTCCTCGCGCCACAGGTGGTCGCGGATCACCGCAACGCCCCTGTGAACGCGCTCGGATACCTGCGCGTCATGTTCACCGTGGAGGACGTTGACGATACGCTCGCCCGGCTCCGGAAACACGGCGCGGAGCTCGTCGGCAAAGTGGTCCAGTACGAGAATACGTATCGGCTCTGCTACATCCGGGGCCCCGAAGGAATTCTCATCGGGCTTGCCCAAGAGCTCGAGCAGCAGACTGCTCGATGAGCACATGTAGATCCAAGTGCAAGGTCCGACGCGGTTCACACCGGGCCGTGGATGCCGCGCTGTGGTTCGTCTTCCTGGTGTTGTCGCTGACCGTGCCCCTGTTACTCGTGTTCCTGCCCCGGTGGTTACCCAGGTGCGGTCGGCTGACCGCCGGATGGCTGGCGCGCCGGTGGCGGGAGTGGCGGGCCCGGCGGCCCGTCAACTACAGGGAACCCGTGCTGCCGCCGGTCGAACTGGCCCCGCGCCGTGTCCGCGCTCGTTTCGCAGGGTAACGGGCCACTGCCACGTACCTAGCCTGAGCGGTCTAACAAAGCGTTGCACTGGACGCGGCAGCGGCGCATCCGCGCGCGCTCGTTCTGGCGGGTTTGCGCGTCGGCGGCCAAGAAGCGCAGCGCGTGGACGGAGCCGGTCGAGGCCCGCTGGAGCGTGGGCGAGCCGGGCGCGACCGCGCCCGCGGTCGTGGCGACCGTGACGGCGGCGGAAGGGGAGAAGCCGGCGCTGCGGCTGGCGGCGTGACCTATCCGCGGTCCCGAAGCGCCCTCACCCCCTGCCCCTCTCCCCTGCTCCCGCTTCGCGGGGGGAGAGGGGCAGGGGGTGAGGGCCGCACTCGTCACGGCGCTCGTCGCGGCTCTGGCCGCCGCGGGCGGGGGTTGCGGGCGACGCGATGCCGCACCGTCGGGCGCGGCACAGGGATCGCCTGCGGCGCCAAGAACCGTGTCGCCCCTGTTCGACCCGGCGCGGGCACCGGAGCTACTCGACGATCCGGCGCGTGACCGGTGGCAGCAGCCGGCGCGGATTGTGCGGACGCTGCGACTGAAAAAAGGCGATGTGGTGGCGGACGTAGGCGCGGGCTCGGGCTACCTGATGCAGCACCTCAGCGGCGCCGTCGGTCCGGGCGGGATGGTGGTCGCCGAGGAGATCCAGGAGGCGTTCCTTCCGGAGCTTCAGCGCCGGGCGACGCGGCTGGGCAACGTGCAGGTGGTCCTGGGGACGGCGGAGAACCCGCGGTTTCCGCGCCGCGACATCGACTACTTCGTGCTGCTGACGGTCTACCACGAGGTCCGGCAGCCCGTGCCGTTTTTGCGCGCCCTGCACCGCTACGCGAAACCCGGGGCCCGCCTCGCCGTCATCGATTTCGACGCCGGCCGCAAGGGAGGCCCGCCGGCGCCGGTCGGCCATGAGGTCGCCGAGCGGGCGGTGATCGCGGAGGCGCGGGAAGCGGGCTGGGAGGTGGCGGAGCGCCACGACTTCCTGCCCAGCCAGTTCTTCCTGGTGTTCCGCCGGGGCCGGACGGGTGCCGGCCCCGGCGCACCGTAGCGCGGGGCGCGGTCAGTCGTCGCGCAGGTCCTGGAACAGGATGGTGGACAGGTAGCGCTCGGCGTTCGAGGGGATGATGACGACGATCATTTTGCCCTCGTTCTCGGGGCGCCTGCCGACCTCGACGGCGGCGTGGACCGCGCCCCCCGACGAGATGCCGACGGCCAGTCCTTCCTCGCGCATGACGCGGCGGGCCATCTCGACCGACTGCTCGTTCGTCACCTGCACGACCTCGTCCACCTCGTCGACGTGGAGGTTGAAGGGGATGAAGCCCGCGCCGATGCCCTGGATCTTGTGCGGGCCGGGCTGCAAGGGCTCGCCGTGCTTGAACTGGGTGATGACCGGGGAGCCCGTGGGCTCGACGGCGACGGTGCGGAAGCCCGGCTTGCGCGGCCGGATCACCTCGGCGACGCCGGTGATGGTCCCGCCCGTGCCGACCCCCGCGACGAGGATGTCCACCTGGCCGTCGGTGTCGCGCCAGATCTCCTCGGCCGTCGTGCGGCGGTGGATCTCGGGGTTGGACGGGTTGTTGAACTGCTGCGGGATGAACGCGTCGGGCAGCATCGTCTCCAGCAGCTCCTCGGCCTTGGCGACGGCCCCCTTCATCCCCTTGGCGCCTTCGGTCAGCACGATCTCGGCGCCATACCCCTTCAGCAGCAGGCGGCGCTCCATGCTCATCGTTTCGGGCATGCACAGGATGAGCTTGTAGCCCTTGGCGGCGCACGTGAAGGCCAGCGCGATCCCCGTGTTGCCAGACGTCGGCTCGATAATCGTGGTCACGCCGGGGGTGATCTTGCCGGCCTTTTCCGCCGCCTCGATCATGTTCACCCCGATGCGGTCCTTGACGGACAGGCCGGGGTTCAGGTATTCCAGCTTGCACACGATGTCCGCCTTGACCCCTTCGGTCACGCGGTGCAGGCGGACCAGGGGCGTGTTTCCAATGAGCTGCGTCGGGTTGTCATAGATCTGCATGGCTTCGCCGGAGGGATGAAGGACGAGGGGCGAGGGATGAGAGAAGAGGAAGCGGCGACACCGCCATTCCCCATCCCTCCCCCTCATCCCTCATCCCTCGCCCCTCATCCCTTTCTTTTCAGATGTGCATCATATAGCCGTGGTCGCGCAGGCTTTCGGCGCGGCGGTCGAGAAGGTTCTGGATCGTGGTGCCGTCGGCGACCTGCGCGATGGAGCCCGACAGCGCGTCCCACACGCCGCGCACGAGCGCGGATTCCGTCGTCTCGTCGTTCTGGCGCTCCAGCAGTTCGGTCGGCACGAGCGGGCCGGAAAGGGCGCGCAACACGTGGCCGACGGTGATTCGGTCCGGAGCGGCCGCGAGCCCGTAGCCGCCGCCCGCGCCGCGCGTGGAGCGCACGACTTCGGCCCGGCGCAGGGCCGCGAGCAACTGCTCCAGGAACTGTTCGGGGATGTGCTGGCGCTGCGCGATCTCGCGCGTCTGCACCGGGCCGGCGCCGGCATGGGCGGCGAGGTCGAGGACGGCGCGCAGCCCGTAGTCTTCCTTTGCGGTAAAATTCACGTTCGAGAGAAAGCCTTCCCCGCACGACGTCGTGCTATGAAGCACAACCGACTAATTCAATCGGTGATGCTGCCAAACCCATTGTACCGCCGGGGCGGGACGGCTGTCAACGACCGCGGGCGCCGGTTTGACACGGGCGAAGGGGAGTGCTATAACGGGGTCAACCCTTTAAAGGAGTCGCCGATGCGCCGCCGCGTCGTTCTCCCCCTGTTTCTGGCTGCTGCCGCTTCGCTTGGCGTCCAGCCCTCCGTCGCCCGCGCCCAACTTCCGCCGCCCACCGTGCCTGAAGGGTTCGGGGTCAACATCCACTTCACGGACCCGCAGCCGGGGGAGATGGGGCGGTTCCGCGAGGCGGGTTTCCGGCTGGCGCGGATGGATCTGTTCTGGAGTGCCGTCGAGCGGACGAAAGGCGTCTACGACTTCGCTGCCTACGACCGGCTGGTGGACCACCTCGCGAAAGCCGGCGCGCGACCGCTCTTCATCCTCGACTACGGCAACGCGCTCTATGACGACAACCGGGCGCCGCACACGGACGCGGGGCGCGCCGCCTTCGCCCGCTTCGCCGGGGCGGCCGCCGCGCGGTACCGGGGGCGCGGGGTGCTGTGGGAGATCTGGAACGAGCCGAACCTGGCCCAGTTCTGGAAGCCCGGCCCGAACCCCCGGGACTATGCGGCGCTGGCGCTCGCGACGGCGAAAGCGGTGCGCGCCGCGGACCCAAAGGCGACCATCCTCGCCCCCGGCTCGTCGGGATTCCCGTGGGAGTTCTTCGAGACGGTGTTCCGCAGCGGCCTGCTCGCGCACATCGACGCGGTGTCGGTCCACCCGTACCGGGGTCAAGCTCCGGAGACGGCCGCGGCGGACTACGCGCGGCTCAGGGCGCTGATCGCGCGCCACGCGCCGCCCGCCCGGCGGGACCTGCCCATCGTCTCGTCCGAGTGGGGCTACTCGACCGTCGTCGGCGGCGTGTCCGAGGAGCGGCAGGCGCAGTACCTCGTCCGGCAGTGGCTGGCGAACCTGTCGGCGGGCGTGAACGTTTCCATCTTCTACGACTGGCGCGACGACGGCGACGACCCCAAAGAGAACGAGCACCGCTTCGGCACGGTGCGGCGTGATTTCGAGCCCAAGCCGTCGTTCCTGGCGGCGCGGAAGCTGATCGCCGATCTCAGCAGGTACACGTTCCGGCATCGCCTGCTGGGGAAGACGGATCGCGACTGGCGGCTCCTTTTCCAGAAAGGGGATCGGGGCGACCTGGCGCTGGTGACGTGGACGACCGACGAGACGGCGCCCGAAGCGGCGCGGACGCCGCGCATCCGTAACGTCCGCGCCGCCGACGCCGACTTCCGGGACCTGCGCCGGCTTGCCGCCATCCGCTACGCCGCCGGCCCCCGCGCCGAGGGCACGGGCCGCCCCGCCCGCCTCTCCGTCGTGATGACGAATCCGGAGGCGGCGAGCGCCCGCGTCGGGATCGCCGTCGGCACACGCGAGCATAGGACCCTGCTCGCGCCGGGCAAGCGCTGGGAGCAGGCCGTACAGCTTCCGCTCGGCACGCTGCGCGACGACCGGCCGCCGCTCCCGGTGCGCCTGACGTGGGACAACAAGCCGCTGCCGCCGGTGGCCCCCCTGGTGGTCCGGAGGACCGACCCGCTGCTGGTCACGGCGACTCCCCGCGGGCCCGACCTGCTGGTGACGGTGGAAAACCCGGCGCGCACCGCCTTCGACGGCACGCTCACGCTGATCCGCTCCGGCCAAAAGACCGAACGGCCGTTGAAGATCGCGAACGGTGTCGAGCGGGTGGAGATACGGCTCCCATCGCCGGGCGGAAACGCGCATCACCTCCGGCTCGCGGACAAGCAGAAGAACGACGTGGCGCGCACCCCGTCGCGCCGATATCTGCCGTTCGCCGGGTTCCCGGCCCAGGCCGGTGCGGCGGCGGGCTACGGGCGCCTTCTGTATGTCGAAAACGCGGCACGGAAGCCGGAGCCGCTGGAAGTCATCCGGACGCCCGCGGGCAGTCCGGCCCCGACGGCGCTCGCCTTCCCCTACGACTTCGGCAAGGGCTGGTACTACGCCCAGGCGGTTCCCCGGAAAACGGCGCCGATACCCCGTGGCGCGGTTTCGCTGGTGTTCTGGGCCCATTCGGACGGCAGCGGGGACTACCTGCGTGCCCGGTTCCGGGACCGCACGGGCCAGACGTTCCAGCCCGACCTGGGGAAGCTCGACTGGAAAGGGTGGCGTCTGGTGACCGTCGCGCTCACCGGCGCCGCCGGCGGGTCCTGGGGCGGCGCGAACGACGGCGTGCCGCACCCACCGCTCGCCTGGGACG
>CADCTO010000397.1 GCA_902805585.1 uncultured Armatimonadota bacterium
GCGTGTCGTACTGGGGCTGGTGCTTCACGGCGAGCATCTGGAGGCGGCCGCCGAGGGCGAGCCGGCCCGGGACGGCGGGGAGGAAGCGGTAGAAACCCGACGTGCTGCCGGCGTCCTCGGTCTCGTAGACGATCCCGGTCGCAGGGTCTACGGCGACGGCTTCGTGGGAGAAGCGACCCATCGCCGTGAGCGCGATCGGCTCGGCCTCGCCGCGGAGCGGGACCTCGAAGTTGTAGCCGTGGCGCTCCCGCAAGGTGTTGCCGCCCGAAGGGGCGAGCGTCGTCTCCTCGCTGCTGATCCAGGTTTCCCAGGGCGTGCGCCCCCCGGCGCAGTTGCGGACCGTGCCGCTCAGGCTGGCGAAGGACTCGATCAGCAGACGCGAATCCGGGTCGACCACCAGCGTGGTCGTGCCGCCGGCGGCGGTCGGGTCGTACGGCCTGGAGCCGAAGGCGGCGTCGGCGGCCCCGCCCCCGCCCTGCTCGTGGTTGCGGACGATCCGGACGCGGCCGTCGGCGTCGGCGAACGCGGCCTGGCCGTCGTGGGAGCCGGGCGTGGTCCGGCCGTCGCTCATCGGCGTTCCCCGCCGCCCGATGGCCGTGTAATGGAAGCCGCCGGGCAGCGCGAGCAGGGCCTTGCCGCGGTAGTCGGGGAGCGACCCGTTGGCGGCCAGGAGCGGGTCGTCGGCGTTGACGGGCAGCCGGGGGAACAGCTCGCCGAAGCCCGCCGCCCGCCCGCTGCGCTCCAGGCCGCGGGCGTCGCCCATCTGGACCATCGCGCCGCGGGCGATCAAAGCTTCGACACCGAGGAGCGAGCCGCCCAGCAGGGCGGTGTTGCGCAGGAACCTGCGCCGGTCTAGTCTTTCCAAGAGAACCTTTCCTTTCGACCGAACGGAGAACGCTCAGTATGCGGCTCCGACATCCCCTTTTCGCCCCGCACATCGGCAGCGCCGCCGCCAGCGTCCGCGGCGTGTCCGGTTCGTCGGCCGGGGCCTTTCCGGTAACGCAGCGGCGCCGGCTTTTTCTGTCAGGCGGTGCCAGTGTAACAAACCGATGTTAAGTCTTGTTTAAGCCCGGGTTAAGGTTAGGTTAAGGAACCATGAGGCCGCGGGCCGCGACCGGTCGCTGGGTCGCCACGGGCGGAGGAGCATCGCCGGGGCCACGGTGGGGTACCCTATGAGCAATACGTTTCGTACGGGAGCGATGCGATGGCTGAGCGGCACACGCTGTTGGTGGTCGATGACGAGCCCGATGTGGTGCGGAGCGCGCAGGACCTGCTGCGCCACGAGTACCGGGTGCTGGGCGCGACGAGCGCCGAGGAAGGGCTGAAGCGTCTGGGCGACGAAGACGTCCACGTCGTGATGAGCGACCAGCAGATGCCGGGGATGACCGGGGTGGAGTTCCTCCACAAAGTCCGCGACGAACATCCCGACGCGGTCCGGCTCCTGTTCACCGGCTATTCGGACGTCAAAGCCGTCGTCGACGCTATCAACCAGGGCCACGTGTACCGCTACATCGCCAAGCCGTGGAACCCCGACGAACTGCAGAGCCTCATCCGCGACGCGGCCGACCGGTACCGGCTCGCCGCGGAGCGCCGGCACCTGCTCGCCGAG
>CADCTO010000398.1 GCA_902805585.1 uncultured Armatimonadota bacterium
CTTCAAGCCCGGGCCGCGCCAGGAAACGGCGCGCAGACTGCTCCACGGCACCGCGCCGTTGGCGGTGGTGAACGCGGTTCTGAGTGGGAAGTCGCTGCACGAAACCGCCGCAATGCCGAAAGGGCGCGCTTTCGCCTGCAAGGCGGGTACCGGCGTGGTTTCCTTTGTATGGAACGAGGCCGCGCAGACGCTGTTCTGGCAGTCGGACTCTCGGGCATGGATGTGCGTTACGTTATCCAAAAAGTGCGCCAGAGACCTGCTCACCTGGTTGGGCGAAGGCAGTATTTCTCCCTAGGTAGCCGGGACTATTGCATCAATAATGTCGGCTACTCTGCTTTCGGTTGCGTTCGGTGTTCGATCCGGCCCCGGACGCGGCGCGGGCGTGGAAACCGGAGGAACTGCACGGGCAGGGACGGGGATAAGTGCACGCTGGCCGCTAGCCGCTAAAGGGGACCGCCGCACTGGAGATGGGCACTCGATGAACCTAGATAGAGCTGCATCGCGGTCTGCTTCGGCTATAATGGGGCCATGAAACTCCTTCTTCTCGGGACGGCCGCCGCCGAGGGCTGGCCGGCCCCCTTCTGCGATTGCGACGCCTGCTCGGAAGCCCGGCGGCGCGGCGGGCCGAACCTGCGGTCCCGCTCGGGCGCGCTGGTAGACGACGCGCTGAAGATCGACTACAACGCCGACACGGTGCTCCACATGCAGCGCGCGCGGCGCTCGCTGGCGAAGGTGCGGACCCTGCTGTTCACGCACCAGCACTCCGACCACATCATCCCGCCGGAACTGCAATGGGCGTCCGGGGTGTTCACGCGCACGCCGCCCCCGGAGCCGATCGCCGTGTACGGCAACGAGGAGGTCGTCGGGATGCTGCAAAAGGCGTTCGCCGACCCGCTCAAGAGCAACCTGGACCTGCACGTGCTTCAGCCTCTGGCGCCGGTGACGACGCCCGCGGGCGAGGAGGTGCTGCCCCTGCCGGCGGACCACGCGCCCGGGGCGCTCCTGCTGCGGATCACGCGCGGCGGCAAGACGCTCTTCTACGGCCACGATTCCGGTTTGTACCCGGAGGAGACGCTGGCGGCGCTGGGGGACGGACCGAAGCTCGACATCGCGCTGCTCGACTGCACCAGCGGCGGCCAGGAGACCCGCAACCGGGGCCACATGGACGTCCGCGGCGTCGTGCAGATGGCCGACGAACTGCGGCGGCGCGGTGCGATCACCGATACGACGCGCGTGATCGCGACGCACTTCTCGCACAACGGCGGCCTGCTCCACGAAGAACTGGTGCGCCGGTTCGTGCCGCACGGCATCGAGGTCGCCTACGACGGCATGGTGGTCGATGCCTGACGCGGCGGCGGACCCCTTCGCCGGCCTGCCGCGGGTCCAGCTCGGCGTCCGTCCGACGCCGCTCCACCCGCTGCCGCGCCTGCGCGAGTTGCTGGGCGGCGCGGGGAAAGCGCCCCGCCTGCTCATCAAGCGGGACGACCTGGACGGGGTCGCGTTCGGCGGCAACAAGACGCGCAAGCTGGAATGGCTGCTCGGCGAGGCGCGGGCGCAGGGGTGCGACACCCTCGTCACCGCCGGGGCGGCGCAGTCGAACCACTGCCGCCTGACCGCGGCGGCGGCGGCGATGTACGGGATGGAGGCGCACCTGTGCCTGCGCGGGCCGGAGCCGGAAAAGCACACGGGGAACCTCGTCCTCGACGACTGGCTCGGCGCGCGGCTGCACTTCGCGGCGCCGGGCGAAAACGTTTCGGCGCTTCTGGAGCCGCTGGCGGGCGAATTGCGCGCGCGGGGGCGGCGGCCGTACGTCATCCCCATCGGCGGCTCGAACGCCGTCGGCGGGGTCGGGTATGCGTGGGCGGCCCGCGAGGCGGCGGAGCAGTGCCCGGAGGCGACCCACATCGTGGTGGCGACCGGGTCGGGCGGCACGCAGGCCGGTCTGGAGGTCGGCGTCCGGCTGGCCGGATGGGGCGCCCGCGTGCTCGGCGTCGGGGTGGCCGAGCCCGACACGACCTCGTGGAACGTGGACGTGGCGGACCTGGCGAACCGGATCGCCGAACGGCTCGGCAGCGGCCTGCGGCTCGCCCCCGGCGACATCGAGTGCCCGATGGACTGGATGGGGCCCGCCTACGCCGCCCCGACGCCGGAATGCGAGGATGCTCTCCAAACGCTCGCACGCGCCGAAGGCATCTTCGCCGACCCCGTCTACTCCGGCAAAGCGCTCGCCGCCCTTCTCGATTGGGTTCGCGCCGGCCGCTTCTCGCCCACCGACACCGTCCTCTTCTGGCACACCGGCGGAACGCCCGCCCTGTTCGCGGAAGGACACTGAACTACCGTATTAGGAGCCGATCTCATGTCGAACACTTTACAAACTTTCCTTGCCGCCGCCACGCCGAAGGCGTCCGCGGACCTTGTCGCCGCCTTCCTCCGTCTCCCCGAAGACAGGCGCGACTGGAGCCCGCAGAGCACCGCCCGCTCCGCGGTCGATCAGGTCGCGGAGTGCGCGATCCTGAACGGGTACACCGCCGACTTGATCCAGACCCGGCAATGGCCGATCGGTGACTTCAATGACATGCTCCGTGAAAAGGCCGCGG
Source organism: uncultured Armatimonadota bacterium (assembly GCA_902805585.1). Taxonomy (GTDB): domain Bacteria; phylum Armatimonadota; class Armatimonadia; order Armatimonadales; family Armatimonadaceae; genus CADCTO01. Next base: position 2,598 of record CADCTO010000398.1, read on the forward strand.
CGGCGGCCACGGAGTGGGAGGCTCTGCACGCGCTGCTGGAGACGAACACGCAGCGCGTGGTCGTCGCGCTCAGCGCCGTCCCCGACGATGCCCTGGACGTGGAAGTGGCGATGCCCTGGGGGGCTCAGACGCTGGCCGAGATCATCGCCTACCCGTATTGGAACATGACCTACCACCAGGGACAGATCAACTATATCGCGTCGATACTGGCGAGCCCCGGCTGAGCCCGGCAGCGCCCGGCGGGATGGCATCGCCCCTTTTTGCATGCGATGACGGGGGCGGACGGAGACGAGACGGGGCACGCCCGCAAGCACCTGTTCGCATTGACGGGGCGCGGGGGCTGTGCTATCATACACGTTGCCGGATTCGCGGTCCGGTCCCATTTCAAGAACGGGGTAGAGCGACATGGCGAAAGCCACTTATGATTTCCCCGCCGACATCGCCTTCCGGGATGCGGCGCGCCGCATCCTGCTCCTGCAGTTCCACAAGATGATGGACAACGCGCCGGGGACGCGCGCGGGCGAGGACATCGAGGCGCTGCACGACATGCGCGTCGGCTCGCGCCGGTTGCGCGCGGCCCTTTCCGTCTTCGCCAAGGTGTTCCCTAAAGACGAGTACCGCATGCTCGACAAGCAGATCGGCGACATCACCGACGCGCTCGGCGCGGTGCGCGACCTGGACGTCCAGCTCGACTACCTCCGCAACTATCGTAACTCCCTGCCCGAGAACGAGGCCTACGGCATCACGCGCCTGATCGAGCGGCGCGGCGGGCTGCGCGATTCGGAGCGCAAAAAACTGGTCAAGGCGCTGGACCGGCTCGAAAAGGAAAAATTTTCCGGGCGCTTCCGCAAGGCGCTGGACAAAGCCGTTCCCGGGACGAACGACCCGGTTCTGGACGAGGAAAGGGCCGGAGGGTAACGCGTGGCAAAAGGTGTCCCGATCCACAAGCTGACGCAGCCGAACAAGGCCCTGCGCGATTCCGCCAACGTCGTCCTCGTGCGCCTCCAGGAGATGTACGAGTGGGCGCCGGCCATGCGCGACCCCAAGAACGTGGAAGAACTCCACAACATGCGCATCGCGGCCAAGCGGCTGCGCTACACGATGGAGCTGTTCGCGCCCTGCTTCAACAAAGAATACGCCCAGGCCCAGAAGACGATCGAGGAGATCCAGGAGCGGATCGGCGCCATCCACGACTGCGACGTGCTTTTGCCGCTGCTCGCGCGCACGCTCGACAAAGAGACCAACCGCGAGCGCAAGGAAGCCCTGCGCAAAGGGGGCGGCCCGCCGCTGTTCCTCGCGGCGGAGGGGCTGGCGCCGCTGATCGCCGCCAAAAAGGCCGAGCGCACGCGCCTGTACCACGAGTTCGTCGCGTTCTGGGACGCGCTCCCGCCCGAAACGCTGTTCGAGAAGTTCCAGCAGATCATCCAGCCCGATTCCGCGCTCGCGGACAAGCCCAAATAACACGGCTCAGGAGGACACGGCCCGGATGCCGCTGCGCGCTGAAGGCTTCACGCCTCGTTCCCGGAAAGTCGCCCTGCTGACCGCCCTTCTGGCGGCCTTCCTCCTGCCCACACCGCCCGGACCTTCTGCCGCCCTCGCCGCGCCCCGGAAGGCGTCCCCCTCCAAGCGGAAGGTCCAGCGCGTCAAGCTGCGCGGGCAGCTGCGGAACGTTTCCAAAAAGATCCGGTTCGTGCGCGCCCGGCTGCGCACGGCCAAGCGGTCGGAATCGGTCATCGCCTCCGACTTGCACGGCATCCGCAGCCGACTGGTCGCCACCCGCGCCCGTCTGCGGGCCGCGCAGTCCCGGCTGGCCCGGACGCGGCGCGAGCAAGGCCGCGTCGCCGCCTCGCTCGCCGCCTCGCGGAAGCGGCTCCGGAAGCGCGAGGTCGGCCTCGCCACGCGCATGGCCGCCAACTACCGCCAGGGGCCCGTCCGCTACGCCTCCGTCATCCTCGGGTCGCGCTCGATGGGCGAGTTCGTCACGCGGGCCCACTTCGTCCGCGCCGTCGTCCGCTACGACGCCCGGCTGATCGCCCAGATCAAGGCCGACCGCGAGGAGGTGCTGCGCTGGAAGCGGCAGGTGGACGAGAAGGCGCGCGAGGTGGGAGACCTGAAGCAGGATCTGGCGGCCCGCCAGGCCGAGGAGACCGCCGACGTCATCCGGCAGCGCGCCGTTCTGGCCGAGGCGCGCGAGCGCCGCGCCGAGCTCGAAGACGAGCTGGACGAGCTGGAGCGCGATTCGGACAGCATCGCCGCCCGCATCCGCGCCCTGCAGGAGACGCCGGCCGGCCGCGCCCGCCGGATGATCGCCTTCCGCGGCAACTTCGTCCGGCCCGTCGCCGGGGGCATCACGTCGGGCTTCGGCATGCGCTTCCACCCGATCCTGCGCCGGTCGCGCCTGCACTCGGGGGTGGACTTCGGCGTGGGCCAGGGCAACCCGATCTACGCCGTGGCCGACGGGGTGGTCGTGTTCTCCGGCCGGATGCGCGGTTACGGCAACGTCGTCGTCATCGACCACGGCGGCGGCGTCTCGACCCTGTACGCCCACTGCTCCGCCCTCCTGGTCGGCGACGGCGCCAGCGTCAAGCAGGGCCAGAACATCGCCCGCGTCGGCTCGACCGGCATGTCCACCGGCCCGCACCTGCACTTCGAGGTCCGCAAAAACGGCGCTCCCGTCAACCCGCTCGGCTCACTCTGACCCCTCCCCCCGGCCCCCTCCCCTCGGAGGGAAGGGGGAGGGCCGAGGGAATCCGGCCGTTGCCGGGTGCAGACCCTTGGAGGATTTAGACCATCGCTCCCCTTCCCATCCGAGGGGAGGGGCCGGGAGGAGGGGTCAGAGCACGAACGTCCCCTCGGCCACGAGAAGCGCCGAACCGGTAACGGCCACACTCCTCACCACGCCGCTGCCCTCGCTGTCGACCTCCACCCGCACGCGCACGTCGCCGCCGCGCCCGCCGGCATAGCCTTGCCGGGCCAGTAAACGGGCAACGCCTCCTTCAGCCGGTGTGAGGCGGCCGTGCGCCCGGAGGTAGCACCCGAGCGCGCCGGAGGCGCTGCCGGTCACCGGGTCCTCGTTCAGTCCCGCGACCGGCGCGAAGCAACGCCCCCACGTCGTCACCTCGCCGCTCTGCGTGCGCTCCGGAACGAACACGTAGACGCCCAGCGTGTCCTGCTCCCGCGACAGGCGGACGATTGCGTTGAAGTCGGCGGGGGCCGCGTCCACCGCGGCGCGGGACGTGACCGGCGCGAAGAGCCACGGCGAGCCCGTCGAGACCCGCTGCACCGGCAGGCCCGACGCGGCGATCGCCTCGCGCCCGCAACCGAGCGCCGCGGCGACTTCCGCGGCTTCC
>CADCTO010000399.1 GCA_902805585.1 uncultured Armatimonadota bacterium
CTGCGCCGGCGCATCGAGCTCTACCGGGGCGGCGCGTCCGAGGACGAGGCGCGGGCCGCCGAGGTCGAGGTGGCCCGGCGGATCGCGCTGCCGTTCGCCTCGTTCGTGTTCGCGCTCGTAGGCGCGCCGCTGGGCGTGCGCCCGCAGCGCATGGGCAAGGGCGTCGGCTTCGGGCTGTCGATCCTGATCATCTTCGGCTACTGGACGACGTTCCAGCTGCTGACCTACCTGGGCCGCTCGGGCGCGTTGCCCCCGATACTCGCCCTGTCGCTCCCGAATCTCGCCGGCATCGCCGCCGCGATCTACCTGATTCGGCGCGTTATGCGGTAAAATATAGGTCCCGATACACGCCGGCTAAGAAATGGTGGTGGCGCGATGGCCGTGAACTTTCCGCTGCTGTTCTTTTTGCTCCTGATCCCGCTCTCCGGGTTCATCGCCTGGGCGGGAGACCGCGTCGGCCACCGCATCGGCAAGCGCCGCCACACGCTCCTGGGGCTGCGCCCCCGACACACCGCCACCATCACGACGGTCGCCGCCGGGATGCTGATCTCGCTGGTCTCGTTCGGCCTGATGTGGGCTTCGAACGCCACCTTCCGGGCGGTGCTGCGCAACGGCACGGCGCTCCTGGACTACAACCGCCTGCTCCGCTCCAAGAACCATCAGCTGCACAGCGAAGTGCAGGAACAGCGGGAACTCGCCGACACGATGCGTTCGGACGTGCAGGCATGGCGTCAGAAAGCCGAGGATGCGCGCCAGGAAGCGGAGGCAAGCCTCTTCGCGAGAAAATTGGCCGACAAGGCCCTGCTCCAGGCGAAAGCCAATCTGGAGGTCGCGAAAGATCAGGTGGGTGAGGCCCGGGCGACCCTCGCCGGGGCTCGGGCGGAGCTGACCACCGCTCGCGCCAGCCTTGCCACCACGCAGGGGCGGCTGAACGAGAAGGAACAACAGCTCGCCAACGCCCGCAGCAAAGTCCGGAAGGCCGAGAGCCGGCTGCGCGTCGCGCAGGCCAGGACGCAGGAGGCGTTGACGGCCGAGCAGGTGGCCGAGCACCTGGTCGAGAACGCCCGGCGCACTTTCGAGACCGTGACCGCCGAACAGAAGCGCGAGCTGGACGAACGCCAGACGGAACTGGCACGCCTCGCACAGGAACTGGCCCAACGCCGGGAAGAGATGGAGCGGCTGATCGGGCAGCGGCGCGTCAGCACCACGGCCCTGCGGACCAACCGGATCACGTACGAAGTCGATGAGGAGCTGGAACGCGCGCCCCTGTCGAAGGGGATGACGACGGAGCAGATACAGGCCGCCCTGCGGCGCCTGCTCGAAGCGGCCGCGGGGGAAGCCGCGGGGCGGGGGGCGGTCGCGGGCAAGAACGGTCGCGCGGTTGTGATCCTGCCCAAGCCGATGCCGGTCGCCCGGGGCGCCGGCACGATTCCGGTCGTCGATACCCACGGCGACGGTATCGCCGACGAGTCCGACTCGATCGCCGCCGCCGCGGAGGCGATCCGGCGCGCGAACGAAGACGTGGCCGTGCTCGTGGTCGCTTCCGCCAACGCGGTCGAAGGGGAGCCGGTCCCCGTGGAGTTCCGCCCGTACCGCAACCGGCGTGTGCTCTCGCGGGGCACGGTGTTGGGGACGCTGCGCATCGACGCCGCCCGCTCCCAGCAGGCCGTCGCCGACACGCTGTACACGTTCCTGCGGCGCGACGTCCGCAAGCAGATCCTCGACTCCGGCGTGATCCCGCCACTCCCGGGCGGGCGCGGGTCCGAAGACGACGAAGGCATCGTCAGCATCTCCGGCGCCCGCTGGCTCCAGGTGCTCGACGAGGTGCGCCGTGCCGGCGACGGGGCGCAGGTGGTGGTGCGCGCGTCGGCCGACCTGCGCGCGGCCGATCCGGTAGCGCTCTCCTTCGAGGTCGTCCCGCTTCGTGACGTCCCTGTCCAAGACTGACGCGGACGGTTCGGGCGCGTCCCCGACCGTGGTGCTGGCCGTGGACCCGGGTTCGCAGAAGTGCGGGCTGGCCGTGGTGCGCCGGGAGCCGGGGGGGCCGCCCACTCCTCTGCACCGGGATGTGGTCGAGCGCGAGCGGCTGGTAGCCCGGGTCCTGCCGCTCATCACCGCGCACCGCGTCGAGGCCGTCCTCGTCGGGGACGCGACCGGGGGTGCGGTTCTGGCGCGGGCGCTCCGGGCGGCGCTGCCCGCGGGGGTCGCCGTCCATACCGTCGATGAAGCCTTCACGTCGCAACGGGCGCGCCGCCGCTTCTTCGGCGACAACCCCGCACGCGGTTTCGGCCGGCTCGTGCCGGCCGGCTTCCGCACCCCGCCCCGCCCCTATGACGACTACGTTGCCGTCATCCTCGCGGAAGATTTCTTTGCGGCCCGTCCTGCCGGCGAGCCGCCAGAACCGTGTCCATGATGCGCGTTGCCTTGGCCCCCTCGACGCCGGTCACGTGCGCCACGGCTTCCGCGCCGTTGTAGACCGCGACCAGGCTTTCCACGAACGGCAGGTGTGTCGGCGACGGCGTCGTGTGGCGCGTCGTCACTTCCTCCGGTGTAGACCCTCCGCCATAGCGCCGGATCAGGGTCTCCCCGTCGAACGGGTCCAGCGCGAGCGTCCCCCCGGTCCCGTAGATTTCGAGCACGTCCCGGGCCGGACGCGTGTGGAAGTGGAACCCTGCCGATACCAATACCCCCGAGGTCATCCGGAGCGACAGCGCCACGTCGTTCTCCGCCGCGTGCGTCCCGACCAGGTTTTCGGCGTAGCCGCTCACGTCCGCCACGTCTCCCAGCAGGTACAACAGCATGTCCAACCGGTGCGAGCCGACGTCGACGAAGTGTCCCCCGCCGCTGACCGCGGGATCCGTGCGCCAACCGCCGCCAGACGTCATCGCCGCGCACATCTGCAGGCGCGCGGCCAGGACGTGCCCGATGCTGCCGTCCAGCAGTAACCGGCGCGCGTGGACGAACTTCGGGTAGAAGCGCCGGTAGTAGGCCACATGCAGATGCACGCCGGCCTCCCGGCAGGCCTTGATCATCGCGTCGCACTCGGCGCCGTTCCGGGCCATGGGCTTTTCGACCAGCACGTGCTTACCGGCGCGCGCCGCCAGCAGCGTGTGCTCATGGTGCAGGTGCGGTGGCGTCGCGACGTAGACCGCGTCCACCTCCGGGTCTCCGACCAGCGCCTCCGCACGGTCATAGGAGCGCTTCGCGCCGTGTCGCCGCGCGAAATCGGCGGCCTTGTCCCGGTCGCGCCGCATCACGGCGACCAGTTCCGACCCGTGGGCTTTATAAAGCGCCGGACCGCCCTTCTTCTCCGCCACGTCGCCGCAGCCCAGTATCCCCCATCGGACGTTCGCCATGTGCCCGGCACTCCTTTCGCCGGCACCATTGTACCTGCGCGTGAGTCCTCTCCAAGCCGGGGCCGAGCGGGCCGCCCGTTTCGGCAGGTATACTCGAAGTATGCGGATCGTCGTGATCGGCGCGGGCGTGGGCGGGATGGCGGCGGCGCTGCGGCTGGCGAAGGCGGGGCATTCCGTCACTGTGCTGGAGCAGGGACAACGCGTCGGCGGGAAGCTGAACGTGTGGGAGCCGGAGGTGGCGGGCGCGGGGCGCTTCCGCTTCGACACCGGGCCGCACGTGCTGACCATGCCCTGGGCCATCGAGGAGCTGTTCCGGGACCTCGGTTCCGATGCGCGGGACTTCCTCGACCTCGTGCGGATCGACCCCATCTGCCGGTACCACTTCGCCGACGGGAACGTCTTCGACGCGCCGTCGGACGCCGAGGAGGCCGCGCGGCGCGCGGCGGCGCAGTTCCCGGGCGACGAGGCGGGGTTCCGCGACCTGCTCGCGTACGCGCGGCGCGTCTACGACGCCACGGTCGAGCCCTTCCTGCGGCAGGACTTCGCCCAGGCCGTGCGCGGCATCCCGACGCCGGCGCAGTGGCGACAACTCGGCCGCTTCGTCGGACTCGCCCCGTGGAAGACGCTGCACGAGCGCGTCGTGCGCCACATCCGGCACCCGCGCCTGCGCCAGCTTTTCGACCTGTACGCCTTTTATAACGGCTCGTCGCCGTTCCGGGCGTCGTCGATCTTCGCCATCATCGCCTGGGTGCAGTGGGGCCAGGGCACATTCTAACTGCGCGGGGGGCTGCGCACCTACGCGGACGCGCTCGCGACGCTGGCCCTGCGACTCGGCGTGGAGGTGCGCCTGAACACGCGAGCCGAATCCGTCTGCATCGACGGCCCGGCAGGGCGCGGGCGGGTCACGGGCGTCGAGACGGCGGGCGGCGCCTGCATTCCCGCCGACGCCGTTGTGTGCAACGCGGACCCGCTCACGGCCTACGCCTCGTCGCTCATCCCGGCGCCGCACCGGCCGAGGGCCTTTCAAGACGCTGCAACGCTGGACAAGATCGAGCCGTCCACCTCCGCGTTCGTGCTGCTGCTGGGAGTACGTGGTGACTACCCGCACCTCGCCCACTACAACTCGTTCCTGCCGGACGACGGGAACGCGGAGTTCACCGCCCTGTTCGAGCGCGGCGTCCCCGCCGACGACCCGGTGATCGGCGTCACCTGCCAGAGCGCGACCGAGCCGGACTGCGCCCCGCCGGGGTTTTCCAACCTGTTCATGATGACCTCGCCCCCGGCGCTCTCATCGAACTTCGCCTGGACCGAGCCGGAGACGGCCCGTTACCGCGAGCGCGTGCTGGATCTGCTCGAGACGCGCTGCGGACTGACCGGGCTGCGCGGCCGCATCGTCTGCGAGCAGGTGTGGACGCCGCGCGATTTCGAGCAGCGATACGGGGCGTTCCGGGGGAGCCTGTACGGGATCTCGTCGAACTCGTGGCGGTCCGCCTTCCTGCGCCCGCCGAACCGCGCGCGGGGCGTTTCGGGGCTGTTCTTCGTCGGCGGCGGCACGCACCCGGGCGGCGGGCTGCCGCTGGTCACGCTGGGCGGGAAGATCGTGGCGGAGGCCGTCATAGAAGCAAAAAATTTGCCCGGCCCTCAGAAATAAGGGCCGGGCTCCATCATCCGGATGGACAATGAAAAGGAGGACATGCGCTATTTTTATTACGGCACTTGTTGCAGGAATGTTCCGCGCCTCCGCAAAAAATAATCACTTTTCGGTGCCGGCCGACGCTTTCCCGTCGGGCGAGGTTAGCGATCTGTAACAGAACACATTTGTCCACAGTTGCTGTCGCCGATCTGACCCATCATGGACCCATTCGTCTCGCTTCATCCACCCCAATCCGCCGCATCTTCGGCGTATGACCCGGTTGTGCGGCGCAGCGCCGCCGAGGAGCGCGCGACCGCTGCTGCTCCGCCGCCGCCGCAACGCGCCCACGGCCCGTTGCGGGTGCATCCCACCAACCCCCGCTACTTTAGCGACGGAACAAAGGGACGTGACGGCTCCTGGAAAGCCGTGTACCTCACCGGCTCGCACACGTGGGCCAACCTGATCGACCGAGGTCCCGGCGATCCGCCGCCCGTCTTTGATTACCACGGATATCTAGCCTTCCTGCAGAAGCATCACCACAACTTCATCCGCCTCTGGGGCCGGCAAGTGACCTGGTACCACGGGTACGGTGAGCAGGTCCTGCACGCCACGCCGCTGCCATGGACGCGCAGCGGCCCGGGACTTGCCCTGGACGGCAAGCCACGGTTCGATCTGACGAAGCTCGATCAGGCCTACTTCGATCGACTGCGGGCCCGTGTCAGGGCCGCCCGGGATCGCGGCATCTACGTCTCGATCATGCTGTTCGGCGGTTCCTATGAATGTCGGGGCGGCTGGCGCGGGAACCCGTTCCACGCGCACAATAACGTCAACGGCATCGACGGTGACCCGGACCGGGACGGGCAGGGGCTGGAAACTCACACGCTCCGGGCGCCCGCCATCACCCGCATCCAGGAGGCGTATGTGCGCAAGGTCGTCGATAAGGTGAACGATC
>CADCTO010000400.1 GCA_902805585.1 uncultured Armatimonadota bacterium
GATCGACGGGGGCACGGACAGCCTGATGCGCGGCGACGAGGCGGGGCTGGGGACGCCCGAAGAGGACATCGCCTCGATCTGCGCCGTGGACCAGCTTTCCGACATCGCCACCCGGCTCCTCGTGTGCGTCGGGTTCGGCGTCGACACGTTCCACGGCGTCTGCCACGCGCAGTTTCTGGAGGCCGTCGCTGACATCACGCGCGACGGCGGCTTCCTCGGGGCGTGGACGCTGACGAACGAGATGCCCGAGGTGGCGCTCTACCGCGAGGCGGTCGAGTTCGTCCACCAGATGATGTTCAATAACCCGAGCATCGTCAGCGCGTCGATCCTGTCGGCCGTCGAGGGGCGCTTCGGCGACTACCACGCCACCTTCCGCACGACGGGCAGCGAGCTGTTCATCAACGCGCTGATGAGCCTGTACTGGTGCTTCCGCCTGGAGCCGGTCGCGCGGCGCTGCCTGTATCTGGACGCGGTGCGCGAGACGCAGACGTACCCCGAACTCTCCGCCGCCATCGGCCGGTTCCGCGCGTCGCACCAGGACGCCATCAAGGAGTGGAAAAGCCTGCCGATGTAGGGGCACGGCCGGGCGGCCTTTCCGGGCGGCCCGGCCGCGCCCGCTTTAACCCCCGGTGCAACTTCGGCGATACAGTAAGTGTCAAACCGACACCGAACCACCAAGGAGGGTTTCATCATGGAGGTCATCACCAGCACGCTGTCCGGGCTGACGCTCGGCGAGGCGGCGGCGTTCCGCAACCTGTCCGTGTTCCCGCTGCTCGGGGGAAGCGCGGGGGCGCCGGACTACCTGACACTCGACGAGGCGCTGGCGCGCAAAACCGCGCGCGTCACCGAGGTGTCGGCCAGCGGCAGCGTGCCGGAGCTGCTGTTCGCCAACGAGGGCGACCGGCCCGTGCTGCTGCTCGACGGCGACGAGCTGATCGGGGCCAAGCAGAACCGCGTGCTCAACCTGACGATCCTGGTCGGGGCGCAGACGACCGTCAAGATCCCCGTCTCCTGCGTGGAGGCCGGGCGCTGGCGGAATACGTCCGTCGACTTCATGGCATCGTCGCACGGGCACTACGCGGCGGGCCGGGCGAAGAAGATGGCGCAGGTGACGCGCAGCCTGCACACGTCCAACACGCGCGCCTCCGACCAGGGCGAGGTGTGGGCCGACATCGAGGAGAAGTCGCGGCGCATGGCGTCGCACTCGCCGACGCAGGCGATGGCGGCGATGTACGAGCAGCACGAGGGGAGCCTGGAGGAGTACGTCGCGGCCCTTTCGGCGCAGGCGGGACAGGCCGGGGCGCTGTTCGCCATCAACGGGCGGGTGACCGGCTTCGACCTGTTCGACTATCCGGCGACGCTGGCGACGCTGATGCCCAAGCTCGTGCGCTCCTACGCCCTCGACTCCCTGGACGCGACGGGCGCGGCCGTGCCCATCACGGCCGAGGACGCGCGCGCGTTCCTCGACCGCGTGGCGCAGGCACAGGCGCAGACGTTCCCGGCGCTGGGATTGGGAACCGACGTGCGCCTGGACGCCGCGGGCGCGACCGGCGCCGCGTTGGTCGCCGCGGAGCGCGTCGTCCACCTGAGCGCGTTCGCGATGGC
>CADCTO010000401.1 GCA_902805585.1 uncultured Armatimonadota bacterium
GTAGCCCCGCTGTTTGAGTAGCCCCGCGAGGGTAGGCTCCGTGTCGGCGAGCCCGATGGCCGCGCCCGGGCCGAGCGCGCCGTGGATGCCGATGCGGTTGGGGTAGCAGCCGGTGAGCAGCGCGGCCCGGGACGCGCTGCAGACCGCCTGCGCCACGTGGAAGTTGGTGAACCGGCGCCCCTCGGAGGCCATCCGGTCCAGGTTGGGCGTCGCGATACCCTCCGCGCCGAACGCCCCCACGTCCGCATAGCCCTGGTCGTCGGTGAGGATCAGGACGACGTTGGGCGGCCTCCCGCCCTCCCGCCGCTGTGGCTGCCGCGCCCCCGTTCTCGTGCCGCTCACGCTGCCCATTACACTCACGCTCCCCGCGCGCGCACCGAAACCGTGCCACCCCGCGCGCCCGCGAGGACGACCCCGGACGGCTTGCCCTTCGGCGCGCCGTGCAGGCGCTCGTGGCTTCAACTCCACCGCCGCCGGCAAGTTCGCCGCCCGGGCGCGCGATACCTTCCGGAGGAGGAGCGGGCGCCAGGGAAAGCGAACCGGCACGATGACCACGCGGCGGGGTGGTCATGTGGTGGGTCATAGCGATCCCACCAGAAACGAGGGTTTGTGGTACCTGCGCGACAGCAGCGGCATGCTGGGTTCCCGCAGTGGCACGTCCCCGCTCCGCGGTGAAGGAGGGCCAGGCAGGCCCCGGCTGTAGAGCGGCCCCGGGGGACCGACCCCGGGGCCGCCGGCTTTGCCGGAGCATCAGGAGAGCATGCCGGCACAGGCCCAGGCAAACACCCAAGGTGGGCGAAGGCGGTTGCCTGGGACCGTCTGTACGCCGGGCCCGGTGCTTCAGCCCTTTCGCCCGGCGTGGCGGGGCTTCATCCCGCAGGATGAAAGATCGCCGAAACTTCCGCCCCCGCCCTAGTTCACAGTGGTTGTGCGCAGCGCACGCGCCATCCGCCGCCACGCCCGGGCGCGACCCGGCGCCGCGCCCGCCCGTGCCGCGTTGACCACCCGTCAACGCCGGGCCGAAAAAGGCAAAACCATGAACCGAACCTCCCGACGGAGCATCGTCGCTCTGCTCGTGCTCGCCGCAGGCCTGCTGCTATTGCCCGCCCTGCCGGCCACGTCGGCGCCGCCACCTCCGTCATTCCGCTTTACGGGCGGCGCGCTGACGATCACCACACCGCGCTGGCAGGTGCGCTGGCAGAACGGTTCGCTCGTCGGCCTGACCAACCGGCTACCCACGAAGCCCGCCGCGCTGACGGTACCGACGGCGCCGATGGCCGTGGAGCAGATGCCCAGCGGGCTCGGCTCTTTCCACGGCCGCAAGGCGGAGGGAAAGGCGCAGCACCACCCGTGGGGCGCCATCCACGGGCCGTTCCTGGCGCAGCACCCGCCCGGACCCGGCACCCGGGTGTCGTTCGCGAAGATCCCCGCCGGCGCGCGCCTGACCTACCGCGGGCTCAAGGGGGAGCCGGAAGCCGTCCTCGTGCAGGAGTTCACCGTCGACGCCCGCACCGGCGACCTGGTCATCCGGCAGCGGGGCGAGAGCCCGAACCCCGGCGTCTTCGGCGTCGCCTTCAGCCTGCTGAACCTGCGTCCCGACATCGAGTGGGCCGTGCCGTACTTCGGCGGCCAGCGCTGGGGCACTGACGTCGGCAAGGGAAGCGTCTTCAGCCTGTCCTGGCCCATGTTCTGGAACGCCGGGCTGATCATCGGCGAGACCCCGGGGGCGGGCACGATTGCGGTGTGGGCCGAGGACGCCGGGATGCGCCCGAAGTACCTGCGCCGCTTCAACGGCGACCGGGTGCAGGCCATGGGCTTCGAGGCGTGCGACGACGCGCCCTACGAAAACAAGCGCACGATCGAGGCGTTCGCGTGGCGCTTCAACACGTTCGCCGGCAACTGGATGGAGCCCGCCGCGCGCTACAAGGCGTGGATGGTCAAGGCGCGCGGCATGGTCCCGCTCAAGGACCGCCCGAACCGCTGGGTCAAGGATATCGCGCTCCTGTGGCCCGCCTCGGCATTCGACGCAGCGGCCATGAAGAAGATGGCGGAAATCGTGAACCCCCGAAAGATCCTCCTGATGGATTTCGGTTGGCTCCCGGATTTCAACCGCCGCATCCCCGAGTACAGGCCGCGCGACCCGAACTTCGCCGCCAACGTCGCCCTGGCCCACAAGTACGGCTTCCGGGTCGGCGGGTACACCAGCATGGCGCTCGTGGACCAGCAGACGCACCCGACGGTCTTCCGGGACTACGGTCTGGAGCCGTACTACGACGGCCTGTTCGGCGACAAGCCGGCCAAGGTGGAAGACTGGCTCGTCTACGTGCACCCCGGCAGCGCCAAGTGGCGCGACTTCTACGCCGACAGGATGCGCCACGTCCACGAGACCTACGGCCTGGACTACCTGTACCAGGACGTGATGGGCTGCCAGACCGGCAGCGCGGGGCTTGTCGAAGGTCTCAACTTCAACCGGGCCGTGATCGCCAGCAACGCGGCCACGCGCCGGCAGGCGCCGCGGGCCGCGCTCGGAGGGGAGTTCTGGAACGAGGCGACCGCGGCGAACGCCGACTTCGGGCTGGGCACGTTCCTGGCCTGGGGCGGCGAAGAACACAAAGAGCAGATCTCGCGCCCCGACCGGCCCCACCCGCTCCTCTCCTACCTTTTCAGCGACTACTGCCTGTACTGGCCCCACCAGATCCCGATCCGGGACACGCCCCGTTTCCACCGGGACCAGAACATCAACGAGGTCATCGGCGCGCTGCCGGCGTGGGACGGCGAGCCCGGCGACCGGGCGAGCGAGGCGCGCGTGGTGTTGGAGCGGGCCAGGCTGTGGGCCGCCGGCTTCCGTCCCCACTTCCCGAAGGCTCCGTGGAGACCGGGAGCGGTCTCCTACCTGCGCGAGCCGGCAAGCGGCCGGATCGTCCGCTACGACCGGCGCGCGGGCAGCACGTACTGCTACGAGCAGACCGCCAAAGGCGACAGGCTCCGGTACGCCCGGCTGACCGGCGTAGGCGAAGTGTCGCCGGGGGCGCCCGCCCGGATCGACGGCTGGCTGGCGTACGGCGAGAACGGCCGTGGCCCCATCGGGCTGAACCCGAAGCGGTGGTACTGCCTGTTCCCCGGGCCGCCGCCCGCGCTCCCCGTCCGGATCACCGGACTTCCGGCCGGGGCATGGATCGGGGGCAGCCGCGTGACCGACGACTACGTGCTGGTCCAGCTGGAAGGAAGCGGCGACGGGAGCGTGCGGTGGCGGGCCTCGCGCCCCGTCGCTTCCCCGGCTTCGCCCCGCCCGGCCGCCGGCGCGGGCGAAGCCACCGTTCGCCTCCCCACGACGGTGCTGTTCGGCATCCGCACGCCGCAGACGGTGACGCCGTCCGCAATCTTACCCGTGACGAAGTGGCGGCACCAGATCGTCTCCAACGGGCAGACCATCGGCCCGGCGGCCCCGCGCCGGGAAGACACCTGGACCTTCGGCGGCCAGACCCGCCAGGGTATCATGGTCCACCCGCCGCTCGGCGGCGTCGGCTCGGAATACACCATCGACGGGTTCGTCTCGCTCCCGGACGACCCCCGGGTCGCCCTGAAGACGAGCATCTCGCTGCTCGACGGGCAGGGCGACGGCGTGCACTTCGTCGTGCGCGTCAACGGCAAGGAGGTCTGGCGGCGGCACCGCGACCCGAAAGCGGGCTGGGAAGACGTGACGATCCCCCTGAAGGAGTACGCGGGCCAGAACGTCGTGCTGAGCCTCGCCCTCGACTGCGGGACGGGCGGCTTCAACACGAGCTGCGACGAATCGCTCTGGGGCGAGGCGAGGGTGGCCGTGGATTAAGGCGCGAGCGGCCAGCGGGCACCCGGCGTACCGCCGCATGAAAACAAGCCAGAATCTATGCACGGAGCACATCGGGCACCCGGCTCGTGTCCGCCCCCGTCCTGTTCGCTCATGCAGTGCAGTATTGGATAGCGCATCGAGGAGAACCATTGGGTAGCGGTTCCAGGGGCGGGGCAGAACGCGACGCCCCCGCCCTGTCGTTCAGTTGCCGCATCGGGAGGGGCATGCCGCGTCCGCGGGGCTTGTTACATTGTCGGGGTGGACGCTGCGGCGTCGCCCAGCCTGGGAAGGAAACCCTTCATGAACAACCGCGCACTGTTTTCCGTTCCAACAGCGCCCACGATCCGCCTGCTGCAGGCCCCTCCCGTCCCGCGGCGGGATGCCGCCGCGGCGGCGCAGGGTGCCACTACCGTAAGCGTCAAGGCCTACGGCGCCAGGGGGGACAACAGGAGCGACGACACCGACTCCGTCCAGAAGGCGATCGACGCCGCGCCCGCGGGCGGGACCGTGCGGTTCCCGCCCGGCGTCTACCTGGTCCGCTCCGTCGGCGTGCGCCCCGGCCTGCGCTACCGCGGCGAGCGGGGGGCCATCCTGCGGCGTCCGCCGGGACAGCCCAACTGGACGCGCACCTTCACGACCGACCGGCCCGGCTACACCTATTCCGGGGACGCCGACTCCCCGCTGACGAGCTTCGAGGGGATCACCTTCGACGGCGACCGCGACCGGCAGGGGCCCTACGCCGGATACGAGCGCGAGCAGGCGCACCTGCTGTTCCTCCACGCCGACCCCGCGCGCCGCGGCCGGCTCAAGGCCCTGGTCCGCGACTGCCGCTTCCGCAACAGCGTGGCCGACGGCATCAGCGTCTACACCAACGTGGACGTGACGGTGCGCGGCTGCGCCGCGCACAACTGCTTCCGGGGCGGCTTCGTGCTCACCGGCGGGCACAGCCGCGCCGCCGTGACCGACTTCGTCAGCACCGGCACGGAGCGGTCCAAAGGCCTGGACATCGAGGTGGACGGCAAAGGGTACGGCGGGACGCTGGCCGTGGACGTGCGCCTGGAGCGGCTGCGCCTGCGCGAGGGGGGCTTCGACGTCGCCGTGAGCGACGGGTCCCGCGTCAAAGGCGACGACATCTTGGCGGGCGCGCCCTTGTACCTCTTCGGCCTCAACTCCGCGATGGCGTTCACCCGCTCGCGGTTCTCGGTCGGCGCGTGCGACACCTACATGAACCGCATCGTGTTCCCGCACGAGGTCACCTTCACGGACTGCGAGCTGCGCGTCACCCGGCAGGAGACCGGGCAGCCCTATTCCTACTTCTGCGCCGCCGAGGTCTGGTGGCAGCACCCCATCGCGCCGACGCAGCGGGGGCAGCGGCTGAGGTTCGAGCGCTGCCGCTTCACCCGGGACCAGAGCCTGCGGCCGTCGGACCGCACCCACGCCGTCCGCCTGCTCTCTGACGGGAGCGAGCACGACAACCGCCTGATCGTGAAGGATTGCCGTTTCGACCGGGGCTTCGACGAGGAGATAAGCGGTCAGACGGGCAAGGACGGCCCCGCGAAGAGGTAGCGGCCTCCCGCCGGACAAGGGGGCACCTCACGCCGCCGGCCAGGAGTCATAACGTCGCTGTTAACGTGTATCCACGCCACCAAGCCGGGCGGCTGCACCCGGCTTCTGTTCATGATAAACCCAGAACTCCTTCACGAACAAAAGGGGATCGCGATGCAAAAACCAAAGCCTGAGAACCCTACGAGCGCAACCTACCTGCCCAAGGGGGAGCCCGGCATCTCGTTCCCGCCGGAGCGCACGGCCCTGCTGGTGATCGACCCGGTCAACGATTTCCTTTCCGAGGGCGGGGCCGGCTGGGAGTTGACCAAGGCCACCGTGGAAGGGAACGCCGTGGTCGGAAATCTCAAGCGCGCCATCGAGGGCTACGCCCAGATGCGCGGCACGGGGAAGTAATCGCGTGGCCAAGGGTCGCGAGCTCAAGGGGCGCATCAAGTCCGTCGAGAACACGCGCAAGATCACGCGCACGATGGAGATGGTCGCCACCTCGAAGATGAAGCGCGCGCAGGACCGCGTGGTGGCGGCGCGCCCGTACGCG
>CADCTO010000402.1 GCA_902805585.1 uncultured Armatimonadota bacterium
AAGGAACCGCCCGCGCCCGTCCGCGCGGCGAACCGGGATGCCACAAAGCCCTTAGAAGAGGACGCCCCCTCGGGTCCCGCGCGGTCCGCCGCTCCCGGGCCTCCCTCGAAAACGGAAACGCCTACGGAAACGCCTGCGGAACCCGCGCGCGCCCACCGGCGGCCGGACGCTACGCGGGAAGACGCGAAGCCGGCGCCCACGCCTCGGCCGCGGCGGGCGCCCGAGCGCAGGCCGCGAGTCGCCGCGACACCGCCGGCGCCGCCCGCACCGACGCCTGAGCGAGACGCCGCGCCACCGTCGCGTCCCCGACGTGTGGCCCGGGCAAACGCGGACGAGCAGGCGCCTGTCCGCCCGCCCGTTCCGCGGCCGGAGCGGGCGCCGCAGAGCGCGCCGCCGGTCGTGCGATCTTCCGAGGAAACGCCGGTCGATGTGCAGGAAGCGGAGCCGCCGGTGCCTGCGCCTCCAACGCCGTCCCGCCCCGCGCCACAGCCGGAAGCCCCCGCCCCGGCCGACGACGCGCGCGCGGAACTGACGGATCTGCTCCAGTCGTGGATAGCGGCCACCAACGCGAACGACATCGACCAGCAGATGGCGTTGTATCAGCCGAGGCTGGCCACCTTCTACACGGCGCGCAACACCTCCCGGGCGGCCGTGCGCCGGGAAAAGGTGCGGGTCTTCGGGCGCGCCTCCGTCATCCGCATGTCGGCGAGCGAGCCCGCCATCACCGTCAGCCCGGACGGCCGGTCCGCCGTCATGCGTTTCCGGAAGCGCTTCGTTATCGAACGGCCCGGCGCGGACCGCCGCGGCGAGGTGCTGTCGGAGCTTCGCTGGCAGCGCACCGGGGGCGCCTGGAAGATCGTCAGCGAGCGGGACCTGCGGGTGTCGCGCAGGTCCCGCCGCAACGCGTGACACCAGGAGCGGTCCGCGGACGCAGGCCGCCCGCATGGCGGCGGCCTGCGTCCGCGCGTTGTGCCGCGGGACCACGCCCCGAATCCGTCCCGTTTCGGGTACAACCATGGAATAGGCCGCAGGAGACCCGGACATGGCGACCCCCAGACAGACAGACGAGCCGGATGTCAGACCCGGCAGCGGTATCGACGAAGAGGAAGACCTGGATGTCGAGATGGCGCTGCTGGCGATGACCGAAGACGTCGGCGGGCCGCGTGAGGAGCTGGACCTGAGCGCGCTCTCGCCGGAGGAGAAGCGGACGCTGCTGCGCTACCTGAGGGAGCGACTCGGCGTGGCGCCCGGCGGCGGCGGGGACTGAGCCACCTGCCGGCCCGGTTCAACGCGGCGCGGATTCGGGTAGAAATCCTGTACCTCCCGAAAGGGCCGCACGAGCCAAATGAGCACCGATCCGTCGATCGAAACGACGCCCGCGAAAGAATCCACCAGCAGCAGCGCGACCATCCTGGTCGCGATCCTGGTGCTGTTCGCCATCGGGCTGATCGCCTACTTCGCCTTCGCCAATATCGACACCGGACCGTCCCGCCGCGGCGGGGTCCAGGTGGAATCTCCCTACGGGTCGCCGGGCTCCACGGCGCCGAACCCGCCGCAGGCGCCGTCCGCCCGGAACGGGGACGGCCGGAACGCGGGTGGGACCGGCGAAGGAAGTCCCGGTCCGGCCGGAACGGGCCGCGCTCCCTCGGAATCGACTTCAGTCCCCAGCGAGTCCGGCGGGACGGCAGGTACCGGCACGCCCGGGGGGCGCGCGACCACGGAGAGCGGTGCGCGGGGTGATGCCGCGTCCACGGGGGCGCTCCCCGGCGAGGGCAGCCGTTAGCGCCGCGCCGCTACCAACATGCTTCCGGGGCGCCGGCGAAAGAAGTTCGCCGGCGTCCTTGTCATTCCAAAGAGAACCCTATGCTTGATCGGCAGCAACGACGGTGGCTGCGGTTCCTGGCCGTGCTGGTTGGCTACGTCGCGCTCGGGGCGCTCGTGCTCTGGACCCTGTGGCAGATCCGTGCCATCTGGCCGCCGTTTTTTGTCGCCTTTGTCATCGCCATCGCGCTCGCGCCGGTGGTGGACCGCCTGGAGGCACGTGGTTGGCCGCGCGGGCTCGCCACCGCCACCATCTATCTGGGCCTCCTGGCCTGCATGGGCGGGCTGTTGTTCGTGCTCGTGCCGCTCGTTTCGGGGCAGATCGGGCAAATCGTCACCGACCTGCGCGTACGGTTCCGGCTCGACGAGCCGGCCGACATCTCCCGGACCATGGTGGAACAGGTGCGCCTCTTCGGCCGGGAGAACCAGGTGCCCCGCTGGCTGCTCCAGCCCGTGGTGCAGCAGGCCAAACAGTCCGCCACACTGCTCACGGACAACCTTGCGCGTTTCGGCGCCTTCCTGATCGGCCTCGCGCCCAGCCTGATCTGGCTGGTGCTGGTGCCGGTCGTCGCCTTCTACGCCCTGATCGACTATCACCGCATCTTCGCCAAGGTGCTGCTCATGGTCCCCCGTACGTCACGGGACGATTTCCGCAGTGTAGCCGCCGACGTCACGGTGGTGTTCGGGAAATACCTGCGCGGCCTGGGCATCATCTGCCTTTTGAACGCGATCGCCACGATCGGCGTGCTGTTCCTGTTCCAGCCGACCCGGCCCTATGCCGCCGCGCTCGGCCTGATCGCCGGCATCCTGTACGCGGTCCCGTACCTCGGGGCGATCCTCTCCACGAGCCTGATCTCGCTCGTCGCCCTGGCGGGGCCCGGCGGCTCGTTCTCGATGCTGCTGATCGTGACGCTGGCGATGGTGTTCCTGCACCAGATCCTGTTCGATCAGGTCCTGGCGCCCCGGGTCCTGGGCGGGCACGTCGGCCTGCACCCCATCCTCTCGATCATGGCCCTGATGGGCGGGGGGACGCTCTTCGGCATCGGCGGCGTGCTGCTGGCCGTGCCGATCGCCGCCAGCATCCAGGTGGTCGTGCTCCACGTCGTGCCGCGCCTGTCGAAGCGTATCGACGTGAAAATGCAGACCGGGGTGCCGGAGACCACGGATACGGAGCAAACCCAGGCGCTTTCCGAAGGCAAGACCGATGCTCTGGAACACGGCGTCATCGTAGTGACCGCCGGAGAAGGCGTCGTGGGGAAACCGGAGAAGCCCTCCGCCGCGACGTAAACGGCGGGCCGTCGCCGCGACGCTAGCCGCCGCCCGCGGCGCGCAGCCGGCCCGCCAGCGCCACGAGGGAGACGATGAGCACGATGAGGCTCATGGTGAGCGCCGCGCCCGCCGGCATGAACTTGCCGCTGTTCAGGAACCGGTACAGGAAGAAGCCCGCCACGAGCACCGACGTGGCCAGGCCCAGACCGATACCCGTCGTCGGGTTCCGGCCGGTCTGCACCGCGGCGGCCACGGCCATCGCCGCGAAGACGCTGCTCCCGATCAGAGAGGGCGTCGAACCCGCGCGCACGAAGCCCATCACGCCCCCGCCGAGCAGCGCGACGGCGTAGAGAACGTAAACGATCTGCATCACAAGCACGTACACAACCTCCGGCCGAGATCTACCGTCCTCAGTGTACCGCATCCGCCGCTTCACCCTCCCCGTCTGCCGCACGGGCGGAACCGCGATCCCGCAGCGCGCCGCAAAAAAAAGCTGAAGAAGGCGGCCTGACATGGCATAACTCATCCAGAACGAGGGAAAGGGACGGGGGAGCGATGATCTCACTCCCCCGTCCCTCCACCTTATCCCTGAGGAAAAATGTCATGGTGCGAGTACACCGGCCCGCGGCGCAGACGGACAGACTGCTCATCGGCAGCGATCTGCCGGACGCCTTACAGGCGCGGCGCGAGCTGGAGCAGTGGGCGGGCCGGAACGGCTACCACCTCCCGAAAAACGCGTGTCATCTTTCGGTGTTCGAGTCCGGCGCGCTCGTCCGCGAGTGGGTGCTGGTGGACACGGCGCCCGTGCGAAAGCCGCGCCCTTTCGCGAACCCGTTCCTCCGGCGCCGGAAGCAGGCTCAGGAGCGCGTGGCTTGACCCCGTAGGCGCGCGCGGGCTATAATCCGGTCATGGACGACGCGAACCGGGCCCACCCTCTCGAGAGCGGCGAACCGGCATCCGTGCTGCTGCTGCTCGTCGCCGACGACCTGATGTTCCCGTCGCGCGTCCGGGAAGGCCTCAAGCCGCTGGGCCACTCGCTGCGCGTGGTCGGCACAGAACCGGCCGCGCGCGAGACGGCCGCGCGCGAACGCCCGGCGGCGATCCTGGTCAACCTGAACGCCCGCCGCCTGGACCCGGTCGCCCTGATCCGCGCCCTGAAGGCCGACGCCGCCACCCGCGCCATTCCCGTTCTGGCCTTCGCCGGCCACGTCGAAACCGCCAAACACGACGCCGCCCGCGCGGCGGGCGCGGACATGACCGCGGCCAACTCCTCCGTCTCGCTCCATCTCCCCAAACTTCTCGCCCGCCTGTTGTCCGGCGAGCGCCCCGCCGGTGTCGTCGAAGAAGCGTCCCCGTAGCCCGGCGGCGCAGTCCGCCGCATCCGCCCGCGCCGCCGCACCCGCGCCGCCCGCCGCGGAGGCGATGGCGGCGCTGACCCGCCGCGGCGCCCGCGCCGTCGTTTTCCTGTTCGTCCGGCTGGTCGCCGTCGCCCTCTTCGTGACGCTCGTGGAGTCACAGTCCCCGCGGATGGGCCGCGCAGCCCGTCTCCTTTTGGAAGCGGCGGCGAGCCTGCTCGTCGTGCTGCCCTTCTTCACCGCCCTGGGCCGGATCTTCGGCTGGCGCATCGCGCTGGGCCGGGTCTACGCGCAGGAGGAGCGCTGGGCGGAAGCGGCGCACGTCCTTTCCGTCTTCGCCCGCCGCGGCTATCACCCCTTCGACGCGCGGGGCGAAGGTGCCTACTGGCTGGCGCTGGCTCTGCGCGCGCGGGGCGAGACCGACGAAGCGCAGCGACTGTTCCGCGCGGTCGCCGAAACGCGCGCGGGGGAGTGGCGGGACAGGGCACGTGCGGAACTGGACCGCGATTCGGCTTGACAACGGGGCACGGATGGCTTATAATTTCGGTGTTGTCTGGTGTGGGGTCAGGTCTTCGAGCCGGGGTAGCTCAGGGGTAGAGCGGCTGTTTTGTAAACAGCGGGTCGCGGGTTCGAATCCTGTCCCCGGCTCCAGACGATCGGGTGGTTTCATGGGCAGGTGTCCGAGTGGTTAAAGGAGACGGTCTGTAAAATCGTTGGCAACGCCTACAGAGGTTCGAATCCTCTCCTGCCCACCATAATGTATCCGAACACCGGGCGCGGGGTCACTCCCGCGCCCTTCGATTGCGTGTCCCCGGCTTGACAGGCCCGGTAAACCCACTGTATACTTCCTAGGCGCGCCGGGATGTGCCGTGCCCACGTAGCTCAGTGGCAGAGCACTTCTTTGGTAAAGAAGAGGTCATGGGTCCGATTCCCATCGTGGGCTCCATTTCGGCAGCGACACTTGATGTGAACCGTTAGCTCGCGCTAACGTTGAGGAGAGCGGAAGCAATGTCCAAAGCGAAGTTCGTGCGCGACAAGCCGCACGTCAACATCGGCACGATCGGGCACGTGGACCACGGCAAGACGAGCCTGACGGCGGCGATCACGAGCGTGCTGGCCAAGACGGGCAAGGCGCAGGCCAAGGCGTACGCCGACATCGACGCGGCGCCCGAGGAGCGCGAGCGCGGCATCACCATCAACACCGCCCACGTCGAGTACGAGACCGACGCGCGCCACTACGCGCACGTGGACTGCCCGGGGCACGCCGACTACATCAAGAACATGATCACAGGCGCCGCGCAGATGGACGGGGCGATCCTGGTGGTCTCGGCCGCCGACGGGCCGATGCCCCAGACGCGCGAGCACATCCTGCTGGCCCGCCAGGTGGGGGTGCCGTCGATCGTGGTGTTCCTCAACAAGGCCGACATGGTCGACGACCCCGAGCTCATCGAGCTGGTCGAGCTCGAGGTGCGCGAGCT
>CADCTO010000403.1 GCA_902805585.1 uncultured Armatimonadota bacterium
CAGGTTCTCGCGTGCCGGAGCGAGCCGTTATGCTGCTGGACAGCGCGGCTTGCCGTCAACGGGATCAGATGAACTCCTCGGAAATCGAAGCGACCATCAGGACGGCGTTCAGAGGCGTCCGTCTCGGTGACGGATGCAGTTTGTGCGGAGGGGGCCTGAAGAGCGGAACGAAGCAGGCGCACGCCGGTTTCCGGCAAAACCCTGACGCCGAAAGGGCCGGTGGAGGTCGGGCTGATGTCTACCATGGTACCGTGTTTGGACGCATCCCGGGCGGTGCGGGGAAAGCGCCGTTGAAGAAGGCCGCGTTCTTCTGTGACGGCGGCCAGGACGACGTCAACCTGCGGCGCGTGTTCGACGCGAGCCGCCGCGCGCGCCTCGAAGCGCAGGTGGACCTGTACCCCGGCGTCGTGACCGCGCGCGATTTCGAGGAGCACGCGCCGCGCCTGGGCGATCTGGAAGTCATTTTCGCGACCTGGGGGATGCCCGTGCTGTCGCCCGCGCAGTTCGACCGGCTTCCCGCACTGCGCGCCGTTTTCTACGCCGCCGGGTCGGTCCGGCACTTCGCGCCGCCGCTGCTGGAGCGCGGCGTGCTGGTCGTCAGCGCCTGGGCGGCCAACGCCGTGCCGGTCGCCGAGTTCACGCTCGCACAGATCCTGCTGGCGAACAAGGGGTATTTCCGCAACGTCCCGGAATACCATGGGGCGGGGCACCCCCGCTCGGCGTTCCGCGGGCGCGGGAACTTCGGGGCGACCGTCGCGCTTCTGGGTGCGGGCCAGATCGGGCGCGCGCTCATCGAACTGCTGCGGCCGTTCCGGCTGCGGGTCCTGGTCTTCGACCCGTTCCTGAGCCGCGAGGACGCCGAATCGCTCGGCGTCGAGAAGGTCGGACTGGACGACGCGTTCGCCCGGGGCGACGTGGTGTCCAACCATCTGGCGAACGTGCCCGCGACCGTCGGGCTGCTGCACGGCGCGCATTTCGCCGCCATGCCCGCCAACGCGACGTTCATCAACACGGGACGCGGGGCGACCGTGGTCGAAGCCGATCTCGCCCGGGTGCTTCTCGCACGGCCCGACCTGACCGCCCTGCTGGACGTGACGGACCCGGAGCCACCCGCCCCCGACTCGCCGCTGTGGTCGCTGCCCAACGTGCACCTCTCGTCGCACATCGCCGGCTCCCTCGGCGACGAGGTGGCGCGCATGGCCGACTACGTCCTCGACGAGTTCGAGGCGTGGGAAGCGGGCCGCCCGCTGCGCTACGCCGTGACGCCGGAACGGTTGGAGCACATGGCCTGATCCGTGGCCTGTCTCCTCGGTGAATGACGGAGGAGACCCTTCCCCCCTGGTAGAATGTGCGTATAGTAGCTCATCACCGGTGTGTCTGTTTTTCTGTCGCCGGCCGGCGCTGCCGGCGGCGCAGGTGACCGGACGGCGGGCGGGCGTGTCACACGCTCGGAGTGCCCCCGGCTGTACCGGGAACAGGAGATTTCATATGGATCCTCAAGCCGAGAAAACGGCGTCGTCCGGGAGCGTGGGGCGCGCGCGCATCCTGGTCGTGGACGATGAAGAGAACATCGTCCAGCTCGTCCGGAGCATCCTGGAACGGCAGGGGTACGCCGTCGATACGGCGTCGGACGGGGTGGAAGCCCTTTCGGCGATCTTCGATCGCCGCCCGGACCTGGTCGTCCTCGACGTCATGATGCCGCGCATGGACGGGCTCACCCTCGTGGAGCACCTGCGGCACGACCCCGCGCTTTCCGACCTGCCCGTCCTGCTGCTGACCGCCAAGAGCCAGGACAGCGACATCCTCGACGGGTACGGGGCCGGCGCCGACATCTACCTGACCAAGCCCTTCCGACCGGAGGAGCTGGTCGAATTCGTCCGCCGCCTGCTGACCCCGGTGGTTTAGCGCCGCAGGGCGCTGCGCCCCGCCGCCGGGCAGGTGAGGCGAAAAGGGGACCCGCCATGTCGCAGAAAGAGATCGAACTGATTCTGATGCGCCAGCTCGCGAGCTACCTGGCGATGCCCGTCTTCCTGGTGGACACGGACGGAACACTGATCTACTACAACGACCCGGCGGAGCGGCTGCTGGGGCGCCGCTTCGACGAGACCGGCGAGATGCCCGTGCAGGAGTGGTCCACCGCCTTCACCCCCGTGGATGAAGCGGGGGCGCCGCTCCCCCCGGACGCGCTGCCGCTCGTTATCGCCCTTTCGGAGGGGCGGCCCGCCCACCGCCGGTTCGGCATACGCGGGCTGGACAACGCCGTGCGGCAGATCGAGGTGACGGCCTTCCCGCTCCTGGGCCAGGGCGACCGGCACCTGGGCGCGGTCGCCCTCTTCTGGGAGGTCGGGACGTGAAGGCCGTCTTCCTGGGCACGCGGGGCTCGCTGGCCTCGCCGGGCCCGGAGACGGCGCGCTACGGCGGGAACACCTCCTGCGTCGCCGTACAGGGAGTGGGTGGGACCGTCCTGGTGCTGGACGCCGGCACGGGCCTGCGCCGGCTGGGCGCGCTCCTTTCCGCGCCCCTGCCGCGCGTGGACCTGCTGCTCACCCACCTGCACCTGGACCACATCCAGGGCCTGGGGTTCTTCCCCGCGCTCTACGACCCGGAGGTGGAAATACACCTGTGGGGGCCCGCCAGCGCCACCCAGTGCCTCCGCACGCGCCTGACGCGCTATCTGTCCCCGCCGCTCTTCCCGGTGCACCTGCGCGACCTGCCCCGTCCCGAGCGCCTCTCGTTCCACGACGTCGTGTCGTCCGAGGAGTTCTCGGTGGGGGAGTTCCGCGTCCGCACGGCGTTCGTGTGCCACCCGGGCCCGACCGTCGGCTACCGCATCGCCGCCGATTCGGCTTCGCTCGCGTACCTGCCGGACCACGAGCCTGCCCTGGGCGTCCCCAACTTCCCGCTCGCCGGCGACTGGACCTCGGGCTTCGCGCTCGCCCGCGGCGCGGACCTGCTCGTGCACGACGCGCAGTACACGCTGGAGGAATACAAAGATCACGTCGGCTGGGGGCACAGCGCGTGGGAACACGCCTTCGCCTTCGCCGAACTGGTTGGGGCCAAACAGCTCGTGCCGTTCCACCACGACCCCGCGCACGACGACGCGTTCCTGGACGGCCTGCTCGCCCGGTACTCCCGGGAGCGACCCGGCCTCCCGTTTTCGGTCACGCCGGCGACCGAAGGGGCCGTGTTCGAGGTAGGCTGAGCGTGGGGCCACGACGGAAAGGGTTGCAGGATGGGATTCAACGTTTTCACGCAGCAACAGGTGGACCGGTTTGTCGAGCGGGGGCACGTGACCCTGGAAGGCGCCATCCCGCGCGAACGGGCGCTGGCGGCCCAGGACTTCCTCTGGGAGCGCCTGGCCGAGCGGGGCGTGCGGCGCGACGACCGCGCGACCTGGCAGGAGCCGATGGTCCACCTGAAGGAGGCCTACGACGATCCCGTCTTCCAGGCGTGCGACAGCCCCCGGCTCGCCGACGCGGTGGAGGACCTGGTCGGCGTCGGCCGCTGGCGCGGGCGGGGCACGCCGGGCCGCTGGGGGTGGTGGCCGGTGAACTTCGCCGTGGGCGCCGACCAGCCCTGGACCGTGCCCGCCAAAGGGTGGCACTGGGACGGCATCCAGTTCCGCCACACGGTGGACGCGCCGGACCAGGGACTGCTGATGCTGTGCCTGTTCTCCGAGATCGGCCCGCGCGGCGGCGGGACCCTCGTCGCCGACGGCTCGCACCAGGTCGTCGCCCGATTTCTGAACGAGCACCCCGAGGGTATGGAGCTGAATGACGCGATCACACGCTGTAACCAGACGCACCCGTGGCTGGCGGAGTTGACGAATGTCGTACCGGGGGAGCAGGACGCAGCCGTGCGGCTGGCGCGGTTTATGGACCAGGAGACCGTGGACGCCCACGGCACGCGACTGCGCGTCACCGAGACGACGGGGTCGCCCGGCGACGTGATCTTCTGCCACCCCTTCCTGTACCACGCCGCCTCCCAGAACCATTCCGGCGTGCCCCGCTTTATGTGCAACCGGACCACGCCCCTGCGAGAACGGATGAAGCTGGAGCACCGCGGACACGGCGGCGGCGGCGATGACTATTCGGCCGTCGAACGCAGCATCCGAAACGCGCTGGGTGCGCGAGACCACCATTCCTGAAAAGCGACCCGATCGGTCCGCCACGCGGCGCCCGTGGGGCCGCCGCTGCCGGACGACGTCCCGATAAAAGCGCCGCCGGTCTGTCGAAAAAGGGCTATACTAGAAAGCAGGTGTCCGGAGGCGAGACAAAGAGCGGACGACCGTCGAGGAACCATCATGGTCGCCATCGGTGGATACGAGATCACAGAAGAGCTTTATCGGGGTCCTAGAACGTTGGTCTGGCGGGCGCGGGATGCGGAGAGTCGTCCCGTCGTCCTGAAACTCCTCAACCGGCCCCACCCCACGCCGGAAGAGGTCGCCCGCTTCCATCTGGAATGCGAGATCATGCGGTCGCTGGTGAGCGACGGTGTCGTGCGGGCTCTGGGGACCACGGAGTATCAGCGCAGCCCGGTGCTGGTGCTGGAAGATTTCGGCGCCCTTTCCCTGGCCGAGTGGCTTCGGGCGCACACCCCGCTGGACGCCCGGTCGTTTCTGCGGATCGCCGTCGCCGTGGCCGACGCGCTGGACCACATCCACCGGCAGGGCATCATCCACAAGGACATCAACCCGGCCAACATCCTGATCCAGCCCGAAACCATGACGGCGAAGATCACGGATTTCGGCATCGCCTCCCAGCTCGCACGCGAAGACCTGTCGGTCCTGGACCCCGCGGTACTGGAAGGGACGCTGCCGTACCTGTCCCCCGAGCAGACCGGGCGCATGAACCGCTCCCTGGACTACCGGTCCGATTTCTATTCGCTGGGCGTCACCTTCTACCAGATGCTGACCGGCCGCCTGCCGTTCGAGGCCGACGACCCGATGGAACTGGTGCACAACCACCTCGCGAAATACCCCGTCCCGCCCGGCGAGGTGCGCCCCGGGGTCAGTCCGGCGCTTTCCCGCATCGTGATGAAACTGCTGGCCAAGAACGCCGAAGACCGGTACCAGAGTGCGTCAGGCCTCAAGGCCGATCTGGAAGAGTGCGCGCGGCAGATCGAGGCGGGCGGCGCCATTGACGATTTCGTGCTCGCGCAGCGCGACCTGTCGTACCGGTTCCAGGTGCCGCAAAAGCTGTACGGCCGGCAGGCGGACGTGCAAACGCTCCTCGACGCGTTCGAGCGGGCCCGGGGCGGCGAGAACGCCTTCGTCCTGGTGGCCGGCTATTCCGGCATCGGCAAGTCGGCGCTCGTGCGCGAGGTGCACAAGCCGATCGTCCGGGAGCGGGGCTACTTCCTGGCCGGTAAGTTCGACCAGTTCCAGCGGAACCGGCCCTACAGCGCGCTCCTCCAGGCGTTCCGCGAGCTGATCCGCCAGATCCTTTCCGAGCCGGAGGCGCAGATACAGGCCTGGAAGCGGCGGCTGCTGGACGCGCTGCAGGCGAACGGCCAGGTGCTGGTGGACGTCCTCGGGGAGCTGGAACTGGTCATCGGCAAGCAGCCGCCGGTACCCGCGCTCGACCCCAGGGAGACGCGGAACCGGTTCAACCACGTGTTCCGGAGCTTCCTCAACGCCGTCGCCGAAGAGCAGGCGCTCGTCGTGTTCCTGGACGACCTGCAATGGGCGGACGCGGCGACGCTGCACCTCGTGGAAACGATGGCCGCGCCCCGGACCGGCGGCCAGCGCCTTCTGCTCATCGGGGCCTACCGGGACAACGAGGTGGACGCCGCGCACCCGCTGATGCTGCTGGTGGACGCGCTGCGAAAGGCGGGCGCGCCCCCGACGACGCTGACGCTCGCCCCGCTCGGCCCGGAACACGTGCACGACCTCGTCGCCGATACGCTGCACTGCGGGCACGCGCAGGCGGCCCCGCTCGCGCAGATCGTGTACGCCAAGACCCGGGGCAACCCGTTCTTCGTCGGGCAGCTGCTCCGCTCCCTGCACGAAGCGGGCCTCATCCGCCTGGACCCGGCCGCCGGGCACTGGACGTTCGACGAAGACGGCATCCGCCAGGTCGAGATCACCGACAATGTCGTCGACCTGATGATCGGCAAACTGCGCTCCCTGCCCGAATCCACCCAGAACGTCTTGAAGCTCGCCGCCTGCATCGGGAACGGGTTCGACCTGCACACGCTTTCCGTCGTCCACAAAAAGAGCATCCACCAGACGAGCGTCGACCTGTGGCAGGCCGTGCAGGAAGAGCTGGTGCTACCGGCCTCCGCGTCCAGCCGCCGCGTCGTGCCCTCCGGGAGCCACGCGGCCCCGGACGGCGACGCCGACGGGATGACGTACCGGTTCCTGCACGACCGCGTGCAGCAGGCGGCCTATTCGCTGATTCCCGAGCCGGACCGGCCCGCGCTCCACCTGACGGTCGGGCGGCTGATGCGGGAAAGTCTGGACGAAGCGACCCGGGAAGAGCGGGCGTTCGACCTTCTGGGCCAGTTCAACCGCGGCGCGTCCCTGGTGACGGACCCGGAGGAGCGCGCGTGGCTGGCGCGACTCAACCTCGTCGCGGGCCGGAAAGCCAAGGCGTCCACCGCCTACATCCCGGCCCTGGAGTATTTGACCACGGGATGCGCGCTCCAGGGGGAGGGGGCGTGGCGGGACCGCTACGACCTTGCCCTGGAGCTCCACATCGAGCGAGCGGACTGCGCCCACCTCAGCGGCGACGAGGAGCAGGCCGAAACGTTCTACGGGGTCGCCCTGGCGAACGCGCGGGACAAGGCGGACCGGGCGCGCGTCTACGAGAAGAAGATCCACTTCTACACGAACCTGGGCGACTTCGGCGCCGCCTACGAAACGGCCCGCAGCGCCCTGCGCCTGTTCGGCGTGTCGCTGCCGACGCCGCGCTCCGCTAAGCCTTTGCTGATCGCCGAGTTCGTCCGGGCCAAGGCCGGGCTCCGGAAAAAGCGCACGGCGGACCTGCTGCAGGCGCCCGACATGGCCGACGAGGACCTGCGGACCAGCGTGCGCCTCATCGCCGTGGTCTTGAAGGCCGCGTACCAGATCCAGCCCGAACTCTGCGTCGCCAACGCCATCAAGATCGTCAACCTGACGCTGCGGCACGGCAACATGGAGGACAACGCCATCGGCTTCATGGTCTTCGGCGGCATCTTCCTGGGGGGCGTGCTGGGCGACCACCAGTCCGCCTATGACATCGGCAACCTCGCCCTGTCGCTGATCGAGAAGTACGATAATATCAAGCTGCGGAGCGAGGTCAACTTCGTCTACGGCTACTTCGCCAACTCGTGGACGAAGCCGGCCCGCGACACGGAGCAGTTCTTCCGGATCGCCTACCAGGCCGGGACCGAATCCGGCGACTTCTTCCACGCGTCGTGCGCCTCGTGCGCCAGCGTCCAGAGCCTGTTCATGCGCGGCGCGCCTCTGGACGAGGTCGAACGGGAAGCGCGCCGGTACCTCCTTTTCGTCGAGCGCGTCGAGAACCGCGACGCGACCGGGGCGATCCAGGCGGTGCTGCGGGTCGTCCGGAACCTCCAGGGCCGGACACCGGACCCGCTGACCTTTTCCGGCGAGGGCGGCGCGCCTGACGAGGCGCAGTTCGTCGAGACGCTCCGCGCGTTCGGCTCGCAGCACTTCGCGCACTTCTTCTTCGTGGACAAGATGCAGGCCCTCTACCTGTGGGGCGAGACGGGCCGGGCGCTCGAAGCGGCGCGGGTGTCGGAAACGTTCCTCGCCGGCTCCATCGGGATGCTGCACATGGCGGAGCACCACTTCTACCACAGCCTGATCTGCGCGGCGCTGTATCCCGACGCGCCCCGCCCGGAACAGGTCCGTCACCGGCACGTGCTCGAACGCGGGCGAAAGCGCTTCCAGAAATGGGCCGCGCGCTGCCCGGCCAACTTTCAGGACCGCCATCTGCTGCTTTCGGCGGAGCTGGCCCGCATTTCCACCCCGTGGAAGGCGGCAGAGCTATACGAAGGGGCGGTCGAGGCCGCGCGGGCGAGCGGTCATCTACAGATCGAGGCGCTCGCCAACGAACGCGCGGCCCGCCATTACCTCGCCACGGGGGCGGAGATGGCGGCGCACCCGTACCTGGTGGAGGCCCGCCACGGGTACGCGCGCTGGGGCGCGACCGCGAAAGTGCAGGCCCTGGAGCGGGAGTTCCCGTACCTGGCCGTCGGCGCGTCCTCGGCCGGAAACGGCCTGAGCGCCGACGTCACGGTGACGCGGACGGCGACGGCGGAATCCGGGACCCGCACCCTGGATCTGGGTACGGCCATGAAAGCGTCACAGGCGCTGTCGGCCGAGATCGTCCTGGAAAACCTGCTGAAACGGCTGATGACCCTGGTCATCGAAAACGCCGGGGCCCACAAGGGGTTCCTGATCCTGGAAAGCGGCGGCCAGATGCGCATCGAGGCGGAAGGCGCCGTGGACAAGGAGGAGGTCGTCGTTTTGCAGTCGCTCCCCGTTTTCGAGAGCGACGAACTTTCCGCGGCGATCGTCCAGTACGTGGCGCGGACGCGCGAGACCGTGGTGCTGGGCAACGCCGCCGAGGAAGGGCTGTTCACGGCGGACCCGTATATCGCTGCCCGGGCGCCGAAGTCCGTTTTGTGCGCCCCGCTCCTGAACCAGGGGAACCTGATCGGCATCCTGTACCTGGAGAACGACCGCGCCGCCAACGCCTTCACCCCGGACCGGCTGGAACTCCTGAACCTGTTGTGCGCGCAGGCCGCCATCTCGATCCAGAACGCGCGCCTGTACTCCGATCTCGCCCGGACCAACCTCGCCTTCAGCCGGTTCGTCCCGCGGGAGTTCCTGAGTTTCCTGAACCGCGAAAACATCATCGACGTGCAGCTCGGCGACCAGGTGCAGCAGGTGATGACGGTCCTGTTCACCGACATCCGGTCCTTCACGACGCTGTCGGAGGCGATGACCCCGAAGGAGAACTTCGAGTTCCTCAACTCGTTCCTGCGGGTCATGGGGCCCGTCATCCGCGCGCACGGCGGGTTCATCGACAAGTACATCGGCGACACGATCATGGCCCTGTTCCCCGAATGCGCCGACGCCGCCGTGCGGGCGGCCATCGCGCTGCGGGGGAAGCTGGACGCGTTCAACCGTGCCCGCGAGGAACGCGGCGAGCCCCGGATCGAGATGGGGGTCGGTATCCACACCGGGACCCTGATGCTGGGGACCATCGGTGAAGAGGAGCGCATGGAGGGGACGGTCATCTCCGACGCCGTCAACCTGGCTTCGCGCATCGAGGGGCTGACGAAGCGGTACCGGGTCCCGGTCCTCATCAGCGGGGTGGGGTTCGATACCGTGGCCGACCCCGCCCGCTACCAGCACCGCCTGATCGACCGGGTGCGCGTGC
Organism: uncultured Armatimonadota bacterium; assembly: GCA_902805585.1. Taxonomy (GTDB): domain Bacteria; phylum Armatimonadota; class Armatimonadia; order Armatimonadales; family Armatimonadaceae; genus CADCTO01. Next base: position 9,396 of record CADCTO010000403.1, read on the forward strand.
ACGGGCGGGCCGAAGACATCGCGATCATCGAGATCCTGGACGGGCAGACTCCGGCGGCGCGCGAAAACAAGCGGGAAACGGCCGCCCATTTCGCGCGGGGGCTGGAGCACTACCGCCGCCGCGAGTTCGCCGAGGCGCGGGCGTGTTTTTCCGCGGTGCTGGCGAAGGACCCGGAGGACGGCGTGGCGGCGCTCTACGTCGAGCGCTCGGCGCGGTGCCTGGCGGAAGGCGTGCCGGCGGACTGGGAGCCCATCGAGACCCTGGACACCAAGTAGCCGCCCCGCCTAGTCCTGGGGGTCCATCCGCTGGAGCGCCACCAACCCCGGCGCGAGGGCCGTGTGGTACCGTTCCAGGACCCCGGGGACGCGCCGGAGGCTTTCCAGAAGGCGTTCACGGCCGGCGCCCACGGCGCCGGCCCCGTGCTCCTCGAACACCTTCACCCCGTCGCGGATCACGGATTTCATCTCGGCCAGAAACCGTTTGTCCTCCTGCTCGGCCTGGAGGCAGACGGCCTGTATCCGCGCCTGTGCGGCGACGTCGGAGCCGGTTTCTGGGCACAGCAGGCGCCGGTGGATCCTTTTCAGCAGTTCGGGGCTTTCCCGCACGACCCGCGCTTCGGGGGAGGCGTTGACCGCGTCGATCTCCTGCTGGAGGCGCTGCACGCTTTCGCGCGGCGCGCAGAGCCCGGTGGTGATCGCCCAGAGCTTCTGGAGGTCTTCGCCGAAAGCGCCGACGAAATAGTAGGCCAGGAACCGCTGGTGGGACTCGATCAGCAGCAGCGTTTTGAGCGGCGACAGTTCCGCGTTGTCCGGCTCGCGCGTCAGGACCCGGTCCCGGAACCGGAAGTCCCCGGCCAGCGCGTTCTCCATCTCGACCACGAAGTACAGGAAGCGCACCCAGGTCAGGAATGCCTCCTCGACCGACACGTAGAACAGGCCCTGCGGCCCCACCGCGACGCCCCACGCCCCGGAAAAGTCCAGGCGCGCGATCGAGCCGATCTCGTACATCCCCAGCATCGCGTCGACCTCGGAGTTGACGTGGTGCTGCACGGCCCGGTAGGCCAGGGTCGCGTCGAGCCCGGCGTTCTCCATGAGGATCATCTCGCCGCCGGGGTGCAGGTTCAGGAACTCGGTCACGTCGTAGACCTTGCCGCTCACGACCATCCAGTAGCCGTGCTCCGGGTCGTTGTGCAGGGCCACGTCCGAGGCGTGGTAGGTCCCCGTCGCTTCGCGGGAAGCGGGGCTGTAGGTGGTGAATATGTCCTGCATGTAGCGGTCGTCGGCCACCAGGCGGTACAGGATGTCCTTCGCCTGCCGGTCGCGCGCCGCCTCGTCGGGGCCGGGGGCGAACCGGCGCAGGACGTTTTTGAGCGCGTTCATCACCGTCACGGCGAACCCGGTCTGCCCGCAGACGTAGAGGTAGGCCTCCCGGCCGCCGTCCGCTTCCGTCCGGATCAGGTCCCAGAGCTGCCGCGCGTTCTCCTCGTCCTCGATCACCGCGTCGATCTGGCCTTTCCGCCCCGGATCGAAGACGAACCCGCCGCCGCCATCGTCGTCGCCCCGGCGTTCGTAGCGCACCGACGCGTCGTCGGCCGAAAAGGCGACGCGCACTTCCAGGCGGCCCCGGGCCACGAGCCGCTCGATCTCCTGCCGGTAGAAGAACTGCCTTCGGGAGCGGGCGCCGAAGAAGAGCCAGTTTTCGCCCGCGCCCGCCTGCCGCGCGCGCTCCTGCAAAAAGCCCCGGAACGGCGAGATGCCGGCCCCGCCGGCGAACATCACCACCGGGCGCGCGGGGTCCTGCGGCAGGCGGAACCGGGGCGGGCGCACGATCCGCAGCGCGATCCGGTCGTCGCCGTCGGCCGGTTTGGCGATGATGCGGGAGATGAAGTGCGACGCCGTCCCGTAGCGCGTGTCGGCGCGGGAACCCGGCGCGTCGCGGGTCTCGTAGCGCAGGCTGCCCACGGTCAGGTGCAGCTCGTCCGCGTCGTCGTCCGCCGAGGGCTCCATCGCGCACGAGACGGAATACATGCGGTGGACCTCGGGCGGCACGACCTTGCACACGCTTTCGGCTTCCCACGGCTCCGCCTTCCACAGCCGGCGGGGATCGAAACCCGCTTCGCCCAACACCTCCAGCAGGTCCCACAGCTCCCACTGGTCTTCCGCGCGGGCGTCGATGATCTCTTTGAGCCGGGACGACGCGGTCATGGCGTGCAGCGTTTTGGCGACCGGACGCAGGACGGGGCGGATCTTGCCGTAGGTGAGCAGTATCCGCAGCGGGAGCACGCTCATCCCCTCGTAGCCGCGCTCCAGGCGCATCGCCGCCTGCCACGCGCCGTCCAGTCGGATCGGCTCCTCGCCCGTGGCGTGCAGCGCCCGGAGCGTCTTGTCCACCAGCTCGTCGCTGTTTTCCGGCATGATGCCGACGCGGTCGCCGGGCTCGTAGCGGACGCCCGCGCCGTCCGTGTTCAGGACCACGTGTTTTACCCGGTCGTCCGCGGCCTCGTCGGTCTTGCCGCTGCTCTTGATGGTCGCGTAATAGCAGTGGGCCGGCATCCCCTCGTAGCGCTCGCGCCGGGCGGTCTCCAGCGCCTCGTCCACCCCCTCCCACGGCCGCTCCTTGAACGACCCGGCGAACCCGCCGGTGGTCATGGAGCGGCCGACCTTGTAGGCGGTTTCCAGGAACCCGTAGACCTTGAGCCGGTGGGCGCCCAGGAACCCCTTGTCGCCGATGTAGGCGTCCAGGGCGCTGTGGAAGATCCCCTTCAGGCACGGGTCGCCGCTGCGTTCCACGAACTCCCGGACCGACACCGCGGCGACCGCTTCCAGGAACTCGGCGTGGTGCCGGGGGTACCACCGGCGGAAGTGCAGCGTGTCCTTGCCCAGCACCGAGTCGTACTCCGCGCGGCCGAGGAAGACGTCCAGAAGCTGGAAGAGCGGCGCGGCGCTCCCGCTGGGGCCCGGGATGCCCTCCTTGATGGGGATGGCGTAGCGCGCGACCGTTTTCGACCAGACGACGGGATCGACGTAGGTCCGGCTGTGGGGGTTGGTGTCGATCTTGAGGAACGAATGGTTGGTGATGTGCTGGAGCCGCTCGATGACGATCAGAAGCTCGTCCCGCAGGGCCGGGACGTCGCCGCGCAAAACGGCCTCCTGCGCGCGGACGGCGGCGCCGGTTATTGGCGCGGCCTGGGCCGTCATCTCCACCTGCGCCAGCAGGAACACGCGCTCGGCCTGGTTGCCCGCGCTCGGTATCAGCAGGTCCAGGTTTTCCAGGCGCATCGGGTCGGGCAGCGCCGGGTCGCGGATCTGCCAGTTGTACAGGAAGATGTCGTGGTACGAAAGGAACGGCGCCGGTCGCCCCAGCCGGCGCGTGACCTGCTCCCAGGGCGTCTGGATGCACGCCGGGACCGATTCCGGCGGCGCGCTCTCGATCCAGTAGTAGGTGTGCGCGAGCTGGCTGAGGAGGAGCGAGGCGCGGCCCAGGTACCGGTCGGGCAGGGCGTCCGCCTCGGCGCTCAGCAGCGGCATGGCGTCGAGCGCCCGGCGCAGGGTCAGCGTCCGTATCCGGTCCGGCAGGCACTCCGCGGCCTCGTCCCACGCCCGGTGCGACGGGGGCATGCTGCCGAGGGGCGGCTGCGCGGGCACGAAGCCGGACGCCTCGGACAGGGCGCCGGCGTTCTCGTGGCCGTGCTCCCGGTTCGTCGCCTCCGCCCGAAGCAATACCGCCCGGGACGGCGCAGGGATCGCGCTTGTGTGATCCACCATAACCATCACCTCACAAACCGTAGATGAGCGCGCGGCAGATGTCGGCGCGGGACACGGTGCCCACCAGTTTGCCCCCGTCGACGACGGGCAGGCGCCGGATCTGCTTCTCGACCATCACGGACGCGGCCATGGCGGCCTCATCCTCCGGCTTGACGACGATCGCGTTCCGGATGACCAGCGGGGCGATCGGGCGCCCGGATAACTCCTGCCCCTTCCGCGCGAAGAAGTCGAACGCGTCGGCCAGCGAACCGCCCGCGGCCAGGATCTCGTCGAAGTTGGGCAGCACGGCGCGGAGGATGTCGCCTTCGGAAAGGACGCCGACGAAGTTGCGCTCGTCGTCGATCACCATCAGGTCGCTCGCCTCGGCGAGGCTGATGATCTCGGCGGCGCGGCGCATCGTCGAGGTGATCTCGACGCGCACCGGGTAGATGGTCATGATCTCGCGAATCAGCATAGGGGCCTCTCGTGCACCGGGAACTGCTCGGCCGGGTGTCGCATCCCCCACGTGTTGACGCCCGCGTTCGTTACGCCCATTGTACCACCGGACCGGAAAGGACGTCCCGCCGTGTGAGGTTCCGCACAGGGGAGGGGATCTCCCGCCCTCACCCCCCGTCCCCCTCTCCCAAATGCTCCGGCTGCGCCAGTGGGAGAGGGGGAGACAGAAGCGGAAGACGGGGGCGAGGCATGCCTCGCCCTCCCATAGGCGCCGTCCTCGGCCCGGCCCTCGCCGACCCGCACCCGACCTGGGAACAGGCACCCTCTCTCCCACCGGCGCAGCGGGGGCTTGTTGGGAGAGGGGCCGGGGGGTGAGGGCGGGAACCGGGGCAGGAGGGCACCCGGGGAGGGCGATGCCGGCACGACGACGAAAAGGAAAGGGCCCGTTACATTCCCGTGCCCAAGCGCGTCCGTCGCGCCGCACGCGTGCCGGGTCAACCCCTCAGGAAGAAGGTCGTCCTTGATGCCGTGTAGGTCCGTGCTCCCGGTCTTGCTTTTTGGCCTGTTGTGTCTCGCGCCGCGACACGTCGCGGCCGGTGTGCCGAACGCCTCCTCCGCAACCGCGCCCGTTCCCGAGCCCCTGCGGAACGTGCGGCGCATCGTCTGTCTGGGCGACAGCATCACCGAGGGCGGGGAGGCGCCCGGCGGCTACGTCTGGCTGCTCCGCCGGTACCTCGCGGCCCTCTACCCGGCGCAAGGCATCGAGGTCGTCAACGCGGGCATCTCGGGCCACAAGTCCACCGACATGCTGGCGCGCTTCCAGAGCGACGTGCTCGACCGGAAGCCGGACCTGGTCACCATCAGCGTGGGCGTCAACGACGTGTGGCACGGGTTTTACGACAACCACCCGCTGGGCGACGGGCCGCGCGGCGTGCCGCTCGGCGCCTACCGGCGAAACGTGGAGGAGATGGTGACGCGGGCGCGCGCGGCGGGCGCGCGCGTGGTGATCCTTTCCACGACGGTCATCCACGAAGACCTCGGGAACCGGGAGAACCGGAAGATCGACGGGTACAACCGGGCGCTGCGGGACATCGCGCGTCGGCAAAGGGCGTCGTTCGTGGACTTCCAGCGACCGTTCAGGGAGATGATCGCCGCGTACCGCCGCACCACGGGCGCCCGGGACGATCTGCTCACCACCGACGGCGTCCACATGAACGCGGCGGGCAACAAGGTGATGGCCCACGCGCTGATGGCGGCGCTGGGCATCTCCCCGGAAGCCCGCGCCGCCGTCCGTGCGGCGGCCGAAAAGCGCTGATCCGGACGCCCCGGGCCGCCCGCGCGGGCGGCCCGGGGCGCGGCCCCGGTCAGTCGAAGTCGAACAGCTCGCCCAGGAACCCCCCGCGCCGCTTCCGTTGCCCGTAGCCGCGGCGATGGTCGTCGTCATCGTCGTCGTGGTCCCGGTCGTACGGGCGACGGTAGCCGGCGTCGGGGCGGTCTTGCGGGGGGCGCTCATAGACGGGGCGCTCCGGGGCGGCCGGGCGGTCATAGGCGGGGTTCTCGTAGCCGCGCGCCGCCATCTGGGATTCCCGGTCGATGATCTTGTCGAGCTCCCCCCGGTCGAGCCAGACGCCCCGGCACTGGGGGCAGAAGTCGATCTCGATGCCCTGGCGGCCCGTCGGCTGGAGCCCCACATGGCACACGGGACAGGTCATCGTCAGCGAATTGCGAAGCGGAGGCACGTTGTCCATTCGTCAGATTCTCCTTGCGCGCGTTGAAGAGCCGGCGGGCGCGGCCGGTTATAAACTATTACGGCACAGGGAGACCGTGTCGTGCCGACCCGGCGAACAAGGCGCGGCGGCTCCCTTTCGCGTACCCGATACCGTTTACCGCCTCATCCGTCGGGACGAAACCGAGGAACCGAATCGCCTCGCATCTCCGGGCGCGGGGATGGACGGGCGTAACCAGAACCGGGCGCGGCGCGTCTACTGGTTAGCGCGCCGGCCGGCGGGTCCGAAATTGACACCGCCGCGCCCCGCGTGCTAGAATCGCGAACCCGTGGGCACGTTCATCGAAAACCCCGTTTTCCAGAAGGAGCTGCGCAGCCATCTGCTTTCGCGCCGCCAGAGCAAGGCGGTGCGCATCGCCGCGTCGGCAGTCGCGGCGATCCTGGTGGGCATGATGTACTACTTCTCGGTCCGGGCCATCGTGCGCGGCCAGATGGAGGGCCGCGACCTGTTCCAGGTCGTCGCCTGGTGCCAGCTCGTCCTGATCATCTTTTTGGCCCCGTCGCTGACCGCCAACGCCATCACGCAGGAGCGCGAGCAGCAGACCTGGAACGCGTTGCTGCTGACGCGCCTGAGTGGCGACGAGATCGTGATCGGCAAGCTGCTGGCACGGCTCGCGCCCGCCGTCATCCTGCTGCTTCTGTTTGTTCCGCTCAGTCTGTTGGCCGCCGTCGCGGGCAATCTGCCGGCTTCGGCGCTCTACCTGTCCTACCTGCTGCTGATCGCCACGACGGTCTTCTACGGCGCCATCGGGCTGTTCAGTTCGTGGGTCTACCGGCGCACGTCGGTGGCGACCTCGGCGGCGTCCGGCGTGATCGCCTTTTTCGTGGTCGGCACGTACCTGCTTCTTGGCCTGTGGGGGGCAGCGAGCGGCTTCATGAACATCCGGATCGAAGGTTTCGCGCCGATGTGGCTCAATCCGTTCATGGCGATGAGTGTCGCGTTGGGGGACCTCGGCTACGGCTCGCCTACCCCGTCGCACGTGCCGCTCGCTGCCAACCTGATCGTTTGCCTCGTGGGCACGCTGGTTCTGGTGACGGCCATGATCCGGCGCCTCGCCCGCGGCCCCAAGGAGCTTGAACAATGACAACCCGTACCGGCGTCCCGGCCGTCTTTCTGGCGGCACTGCTCGTTCTGCTCGCCCTGCCGCCCGCCGCCCGCGCGCAGGAGAGGAGTCCGGATCTGGCCGGCATCACCGTACAGGGGACCGGCGAGGTGCGGGTGCGCCCGGACATCGCCCGGCTGAGCCTGGGCGTGCAGACGCAGGGCCCGGACTCGACGCGCGCGGCCCAGGAGAACGCGGCGCTCACCCGGAAGGTCATCGCCGCGATCCGTGCGGCGGGCGTGGCCGAGAAGGACATCCAGACGCAGAACTACTCGATCTATCCGCAGTACGAACAGCGCCCGGTCGGCGGAGCCGGCGGGGGCGAGCCTCGCCCGCCGCGCATCGTGGGCTACCAGGTGAGCAACACGGTCGCGGTCGTCGTGCGCAAGATCGCCGATGTGGGCAAGGTCATCGACGGCGCCGTCAGGGCCGGCGCGAACGTGGCCGGCGGCATCTCCTTCGACCTGGACGATCCGACGAAGGCGCGCGAGGAGGCGATGCGCAAGGCGGTCGCCGACGCGCTGCGAAAGGGGCGGGTCATGGCCGAGGCGGCGAGCGTCGGGGGCCTCCGCCTCGTCTCGCTGGTCGAGGGCGGCGTGAACTACCCGCGCTCCCTGTACGAAGCCGCCAACCTCGCCCGCGCCGACGTCGGCGGGACGCCGGTCGCGGCGGGCGAGCAGACCATCACGGCGACCGTCACGGCCCGCTTCGCGATGGGCGGTCGGTAAGCGTTGTGCCGGAAGGGAGCGACATGTCGACATCGATCCGAGATCGCGTACGTGCCACGGCTGCCCTCCTGGCAGTGACCGTGGCAGCCGTTCCGCCGGCAGGGGCACAGGATAATCGGCAGCAGCTCGACCGTATCGAGGCTTCCCTGGCGCAGATGAAGCCGGAGGAGACCGTGATTCCTGGCCTGACGGTTCAGGGCAGGGGAGAGGTGAAAATCACGCCGGACGTCGCGCGTATCCTCCTGGGCGTCTCCAGCCGGGGCGCCGACGGTGAACGGGTCGCCCGTGACAACGCTGCGGCGATGCGTCGCGTGATCGACGCGGTCAAACGCGCCGGCGTCGAGCAGAAGGACATACAGACGAGGAAAGTAGCCCTGACGCCTCAGTACGGCCAGGGCGGTTTCGGCGGCGGCGGTCGGTCGTTCTACCGGCGCCGGGTCGCTAGCGCGCCAGCCCGGGCGTTTAACGGTACGCCTGCGGCCGGGGAACCGGCAGCCCCGCGCTATCCGGCGGTCAACGGCTATGAGGCCACAAGTACCCTCCGTATCTCCGTCCGCCAGCTGAACGACGTAGGCAAGGTGCTCGCGGCCGCCTCTAAAGCCGTCCCGAACGTAGCGAGTACCTACTTTTTTGACGTGGACCCCGTCGCGGCGGCCACCGCGCGCAAGGATGCCCTCCGGGAGGCCGTGGCGGACGCCATGGAAAAGGCGCGCACCGTCGCGGAGGCAGCAGGCGTCCAACCAGGCGAGGTACGGCTTATCGGCGTCTCACTGGGAAAAAACACCTTCGAGTCCTGGATCGAAGCGTCCGTTCGCAACCAGGAGGCCGCCGGGCCGTTCAACCACGTGAACTCCGGCCCGCCGCAGGAGCAAAGTCTGGTCATTACCGTCACGGCGCGGTTCACGATGCCGCCACTGCCCCTGGGAACTCCGTAAGGGAGCCGAAGGAGACCGCGCCCGATGCCGATGGTCGAGATCACCAACCTGCGCAAGGAGTACAAAAACCTTGTCGCCGTCAAGGGGCTGAGCCTGACCCTGGAGCCGGGCGACATCTTCGGCTTCATCGGGCCGAACGGGGCGGGCAAGACGACCACGATCAAGATGCTCGCGACGCTGCTCGACCCCACGTCCGGCGTGGCGCGCGTGGACGGCATCGACGTGACCGAGCACCCCGAGGAGGTCCGGGCGCGCATCGGCTACATGCCGGACGCCTTCGGCGTGTACGACGACTTCAAGGTCTGGGAGTACCTGGACTTCTTCGCCTCCGCCTACCGCATCCCCCGGCCGGACCGCCCGGCCCTGATCGACGACGTGCTCGAACTGACGACGCTGACCGAGAAGAAAGAATCGTACGTCGAGGAGCTTTCGCGCGGCATGAAGCAGCGCCTGTGCCTGGCGAAGACGCTCGTTCACGACCCCAAGGTGCTGCTGCTGGACGAGCCGGCCTCGGGCCTGGACCCGCGCGCCCGCATCGAGATCAAGGAGCTGCTCAAAGAGCTCAAGGCGATGGGCAAGACGATCATCATCTCGTCGCACATCCTGCCGGAGCTGGCCGACTTCTGCACGTCGGTCGGCATCATCGAGCGCGGCGAGCTGATCGTGGCCGGGCCCATCGACGCCGTGATGCGCGAGGTGACGGGCGGGCGGGTTTTGGAGATCCGCGTTCCCCCGTCCGACCGGCCCAAAGCCGCCGAGATCCTGGCCGGGGTCGAGCACGTCCGCGGCGTCAAGGAGGCGGGCGACATGCTGCGCGTGGACTACACCGGCACCCTGGACGATCAATCCGAGGTCCTGCTCGCCCTGATCTACGGATCGGTCCGGGTGCAAAGCTTCGCCGAGCAGGAGACCGATCTGGAAGACATCTTCCTGCGTGTCACCAAGGGGCTGGTGGCCTGACCCCTCCCCCCTGCCCCCTACCCTCCAAGGGGAGGGGGAGCTATTGGCGTAAGCAACATCGTCTGGCAAGCGCTAAACTTGCACGCATCATGGCATGGCGCGGAGCCGATGTGGCAAGGGTAACTGGCTCCCACTGCGTCGCTTCGCTCCTTGCGCCTCCGAGGGGAGGGGGCAGGGGTCAAATGAACAAACCACGCCTGCGTTTTGAGAACCCGGTGCTGACCAAAGAGCTGCGCACGCGCATGCGCGGCGCGCGGGCGTACTGGATCCTGTTCGCCTACGTTCTCCTGCTTTCACTGATCCTGTTCTTTACCTACCTGGAGTGGTGGCAGCGGCAGCAGTGGAACGGCAACGTGGGCGTGGGCGGCGGTGGCGAGGCCTTCGCGGTGGGCAAGACCTTCTACGTCGCGCTGTTCTGCACGCAGGCCATCCTGGTCGGGCTGATCACCCCGGCGCTCACGGCGGGCGGCATCACGATGGAACGGGAGCAGCGCACGTACGAGCTGCTGTCCGCGAGCCTGCTGCCCCGGCGCTCCATCGTGGTCGGCAAGCTGCTGGCGGCGGTGTCTTTCGTGGGGCTTCTGCTCACGTCATCTCTGCCGCTGGTGTCGCTGTTCTTCCTGCTGGTCTGCGTCTCACCCGGAGAGGTTCTGACCGCCTACGGCCCT